>JACPTJ010000355.1 GCA_016192835.1 Betaproteobacteria bacterium | reverse complement strand
CATCGACCGCCCTGCCGATTTTGAGCGCCTCGCGGCGAGCGGGCTGATTCCCGATCTCGAACAGGCGATCGGCACACCGCGGACTGCGTGATTAATCGCTAAGAAACCGCTGGATCGCACGGGGCCTCCGAAATAATCCGTTGCCTTTTGCGGGGCTTACGGGGACAATAGCGCCTCCCCGAAGCAAGACGCCGCTGCATGTCAGACCTCGCCAGCCTCCGCGCGCTCAGCAACACCACCCCGCAGCTTCCCGTTCACTGGTACTTCGATCCGCAGATCGACGCGCTCGAGCAGCGGTTGCTGTTCGAACGTGGCCCGGGTTATAGCGGCCACGCGTTGATGACGCCGAACCGCGGCGACTATTACGCGCTCGAGTGGAACGGCAATTCCCACGCGCTGGTGCACAACGAGCACGGTGTCGAACTCGTCAGCAACGTCTGCCGCCATCGCCAGGCGATCATTCTCAAGGGCCGCGGCAACACCCGGAACAGCATCGTCTGCCCGGTGCACCGCTGGACGTACGGCCTCGACGGCAAACTGCTCGGCGCGCCTCATTTCCCCCGCAATCCGTGCCTCGACCTCGCGCGCACGCCGCTGCAGAACTGGAACGGCCTGCTGTTCAAAGGCAGGCGCGATGTCGCGCGCGACCTTGCCGGCCTCGGGGTAAAAGGCGATCTCGACTTCTCCGGCTTTATGCTCGATCGCGTGCAAATCGACGAATACGCATGCAACTGGAAGACGTTCATCGAGGTATACCTCGAGGACTATCACGTCGTGCCGTTCCACCCGGGGCTGGGCAATTTCGTGTCGGTCGACGACCTGCACTGGGAGTTCGGCGACTGGTACAGCGTCCAAACCTGCGGCGTGAAAAAAGGGCTCACGCGCCCGGGAACGCCGGTCTACAGGACGTGGCACGAATTGCTGCTGCGCTACAACGAGGGCCGCGAGCCGCCGCACGGCGCGATCTGGCTCACTTATTATCCCAACATCATGGTCGAATGGTACCCGCACGTGCTGGTGGTCAGTACCATCGTGCCGCGGGGCGCCGAAGCCTGCACCAATGTGATCGAGTTCTACTACCCCGAGGACATCGCGCTCTTCGAGCGCGAGTTCGTCGCGGCGGAACAGGCGGCCTACGCGGAAACAGCGCTCGAGGACGCCGAGATCTGCGCGCGCATGACCGAAGGCCGCCGCGCACTGTACCTGCAGGGCCTCGATGAAACAGGGCCCTATCAATCGCCGATGGAAGACGGCATGCTGCATTTCCACGAATTCGTGCGGCGCGAACTGGCGCCGCATCTGTGATGAGGCGGTGATTGGTGATTGGTGATTGGTGATTGGTGATTGGTGACTGGTGATTGGTAGCGGTGGCGTCAGACGCCGCGTTACACTAATCACTAATCACTAATCACCAATTACCAATCACAAATTATTAGGATGCCTCTTGAAAATCCTGATCGTTGACGACCATCCGTTGATACGCGAAGCGCTGCGCCACGTGCTGACGGCGCTCGACGCCAAATTCGATCTGATCGAAGCGGAGAATGGCGCTGCAGCGCTTGCGGCCGTGGCTGGCAATCCCGACCTGGATCTGGTGCTGCTCGATCTCGCGCTGCCGGATATCGACGGCTTTGATGCCCTCGCGCAGTTGCGCGAGCGGCATCCGGGCGTGCCGATCGTAGTGCTGTCGGCATCGGATCAGGCTGAGACCGTAATGCGCGCAATCGACGCCGGCGCGATGGGCTTCATTCCAAAAACTTCGTCGAACCAGTTGCTGCTCAATGCGCTGCGGCAGGTGCTGTCAGGACGCGTGTACCTGCCGGCCGACGTATTGCACCGGCATCAGGGCACGCCCGAGCATACCCTGCAGCTCGCAGCCGCGGCACAGCGGAGCGGCGAGGCGCTCGCGCCGCGCGATATCGGACTGACCGCGCGCCAGGCCGACGTTCTGGCGCTGTTGGTACAGGGCCAGCCCAACAAGCTGATTTGCCGCGGCCTCGATCTCGCCGAAGGCACGGTGAAAATACACGTCACCGCAATACTCAAGGCGCTCAACGTCTCGAACCGAACCCAGGCCGTCATCGCGGTCGGGAAACTGGGCTTGAAGCTGCCGCAGGTCTAGCGGGGCTGCCTGCAGGCGCCGATCTCCCCAGCCGATTTCCGCCATGATGCAGGCGCAAACAGCACCGCCGTCTCCGGGGAAACCGCCGGATTCAGATCTCGACGCGCTGATACACGCCGAGCAAATCGAAATGCTGCACCGTCAGTCGCCGGTCTCCATTATCGGCAACATGACGGGAGCGCTGGTGCTCGCCGGCGTGTTCATCGGCGAGCGGCCATTTTGGCTGATCGCCGGATGGTTGGCATGCATGACCGCCCTCCAGGGCTCGCGCTTGGTACTCTACGCACGGTACCGCAGGCGCGGGTTCGTTCGAAGCAACGTCAGGCGCGCTACCGTCATGTGGGTGACCGGAGCCGGCGTCACCGGCGCGGTGTGGGGCGCCACGGCGCTGCTGTTCTTTATGTCGGGCCAGCATGTCTATCAAGCCGTCCTGACGGTCCTGGTATTCGGCATCACGGCGAGCGCGATCCCGCTGATCGGATCCTACATCCCATCGTTTTACGTGTTCGTGTTCCCCGCGCTGCTGCCGTTTATTGCGCGCAACGTATTCGAAGGCACCGCACCGCACCTCGTGCTCAGCCTCATCGAAGCCGCGGTCATGGTGGGGTTTGCGTCATTTGCACACAACTACAACCGCATGCTGATCGAATCGCTGCGCAACCGCCTCGAGAAGCAGGTTTTGGCGGACCGGCTTGCGGTGCAAAACGTCGATCTCGAACAAGCGCGCGTAGCCGCGGAACAGGCCAACCGCTCGAAGACGCGGTTTTTCGCGGCGGCGAGCCACGATCTGCGCCAGCCGCTGCACGCCATGGGCCTGTTCGCCGCAGCGCTCGCGCAAAAGGTGCGCGACCCGCAGGTGACAGGAGTGATATCGAGCATCAACGCCTCGGTCCAGGCGCTCGAAGCGTTATTCAACGAACTGCTCGACATATCCAAGATCGACTCGGGCACGATCAAGCCCGACCTGAGCGATTTCGCGCTGGAGGAGATGTTCGCCCGGCTGCACGGCGAATTTGCCGCCGAGGCTGCCGCCAAGGGCCTGCGGCTGGCGGTGAGCGGCGGGCAGCACGTCGTAGCAAGTGACCCCGTGCTGCTGGAACGAATCGTGCGCAACCTGGTCAGCAATGCGATCCGCTATACGCCTGCTGGCGAAGTCGCAGTGACTGCCGCGCCGGTCGACGGCGCGGTGCGCATCGAGGTGCGCGACACCGGAATCGGCATCCGCGCCGAAGACCAGCCGCGGATTTTCGAAGAATTCCTGCAGCTTGCGAACCCGGGACGCACCAGCAACAAGGGATTGGGGCTCGGTCTTGCCATCGTCCAGCGCCTGTGCGGGCTGCTCGGCTATGCGGTCCAGCTGACTTCAGAATACGGCGCAGGCTCGACGTTCAGATT
>JACPTJ010000354.1 GCA_016192835.1 Betaproteobacteria bacterium | reverse complement strand
CTGCGCTCAGCGGGCAGATTTACGCTTGGGCCGCGCAGCACGCTTGACCGCCGAGGCCTTGGTGCCAAGGTACGCAGCGAGCTCCTGCTCGGCTGCGTCGAACTCGCGCACGCGCTCGGGCGTGTACATCTCCACCGGCAGTGGGACGGCAGGACGCAGCAGTAAACCCTCCGGCGTGGTCTCGGCGATCAGATGGTCTTCGGCCTTCAGTCCAAGCGCCTGGCGCAGTTTGACCGGCAAGGTGATCACGCCCCGGCTGGTGATGGTGACATTGGCTTTCATGCATTGCAGTATAGCAGAATTTCTGCAATCAGTTGTTGAGCCGCACAGGATGCGCGAGATTCGCGCAATCCTCGTCGGTCTTGAGTCCCGCGGCGCGGATGCCATGCGCGGCGAGCGCTTCGTCCTGCTCCTGGGTATCGCCGGTGACGCCCACGGCTCCGAGCAACTCCCCGTCGGCGGCGCGGATCAGCATGCCGCCGCCCTCGGCGAATATTTTGTCCTGCGATGCCTTGAACAAGAAATCCATGAACAGCGGCCGCTGCTCGGTGCGCACGCGCACCAGGCTCGATGAACGCCCCAGCGCGAGCGCGGCATAGGCTTTGCCCATCGCCATCTCGAAGCGCATCATCGCGGAGCCGTCTTCTTTCCTGAATGCCTTGACGATCGCGCCGGGTTCGACCACCACCACTGAAATCGGACGACATTTCAGTTCGCGCGCGCGTACGATGATTGCTTCGATAATCTTGTCGGCCTGCGACAGGGTAATCATGGACATATCTTCTCCTCGGTTGCGGGAATTATATGCTGCTACCAAATATTGCAGGGCTTCCTCTACAATGCGCACGAAGGAGGGAAAAACATGAGTAAATCAGGAATGGATATGCGGTTGCTGATCGCTGCCGTGGTGGCATTTGCAGCGCTGCCAACCTTGGCGGCCGAAGACTATCCCACAAAACCGGTGCGCTTTCTGGTCGGCTTCGCGCCCGGCGGCGCCAACGATCTGGTGGCGCGCGTGGTGGCCGCACGACTGGGTCCGCGGCTGGGTCAGCAGGTCGTGGTGGACAATCGTGCGGGCGCCGGCGGCAACATCGCGCACGACATCGCGGCCAAGGCGACTCCGGATGGCTACACCATGGTGCTGGCCTCGGTGGCCTCGCTCGCCATGAGTCCGGGGCTGCTGGGCAAAATGCCGTTCGATCCGATCAACGATTTTTCGCCGGTGGCGCAGCTGGTCGATGTGAGCTGCCTGTTGTCCGCGCATCCCTCAAGCGCGTCCAAAACGCTCAAGGATTTTGTGGCGCGCGCCAAACAGCAGCCCGGCACGATCAACGTGGCGAACCCGGGCAGGGGCAGCATCGCCCATCTGGCATTCGAGTTGTTCAAGACCACGGCGGGTATCAGCGTGGTCAACGTGCCCTACAAGGGCGGCGGTCCGGCGGTAATTGATGTCCTGTCAGGGCAGGTTGAAACGATGGCCGGGGTGATTTCAACCGGGGCGCCGCATGTGAAGTCGGGCAAACTGCGCGGCCTTGGCGTAACCAGTGCCAAGCGCTCGCCGATTTTGCCGGACGTGCCTGCCATCGCGGAAAGCGGCTATCCGGGATTCGAAGCGAGCGGCTGGCTGGGCATTGCATTCCCGGCGAAAACGCCGGCTGCGTTCGTCAAGCGCATGCATAAGGAAGCCGTTGCCGTAATGGCAATGCCCGAGGTGCGCGAGCAACTCCAGAACGCCGGGCTCGAGCCGGCGGTGAAGGATACCGAGGCATTTCGCGGCCACATCAAGTCGGAGCTTGCGAAATGGACCAAGCTGATCAAAGACGCCGGGATCAAGGCGGATTGAGGTTCATTTTACGCGCGCAGGCTCCGCCGCCGCCGGTTCGTCCGGCAGCAGCAGCACAATCGCGGCCTTGATCGCGGCGATGCCGGCCATGATCCACAATGCCGAGGAGAATCCGATCCCTTTCACCATCGGCCCGAGCAGCCATACCGCGAGCGAGCTGATGCCGAACGACACCGTGAGCCGCATGCCGGCCACGCGCGAGCGCAGCCGGTCATCGACATAGCGCACGATCATGGCGTCAGTGAACGGGATCGAGCCGAAAATGAATACCATGACCACGAGCAGCGCCGCGAACAACCCCCAGTCCTGCGTGTGCGCGACGAATATCAGCAGCGGTATCTGGACCACGGACATCCATAGCTGCAGCGGCTTGAATGGCATGCTGTCGATCAGCCGTCCGACGACGATTTGCGCCAACGACGCGATGGTGTAGATCGACGCCAGCAGCGCCCCCAGGACAGCCGGATCCTCGATCACACCCAGAAAGCCCTGGGACAGGAGTTGCGCGTTGCCATTCGTCGTAAAGTTGAAAAGCAGGCTGCTCGCGACCGCCGCCGCCGTCATGACCAGAAACACCCGCGCCAACATCGCGGGCGACAGCGTCACCTTGGCCTTGCCCCCCTTGCGCGTGGACGGCGTATCGACCTCCCGCGGGCACAGGTTCGCGAAAACGATTGCGCACACGACTGTGATCGCTCCGGGTATCGCAAACGCGGCGCGCCAGCCGATCCATTTGACCAGCAAGCCGGTCACGAGCGCGGCAACCGCGATCCCGAGATTGCCCGCGAGTCCATTGATGCCGATCACGGCCCCCGGATTGGAAACGTTTTGCACCAGCATCGGGATGCCTACCGGATGGTAGATCGAAGCGAAAGCACCGAGCAGCGTCAATGCGGCCGCCAGTTGCCAGGCGTTCTGCGTCAGCGAAACCAGCAGCGCGGCGGCGCCGATGCCGGCGAAAAAAATGATCATCATGATCCGGCGGCCCCACAAGTCTCCGAGGCGTCCGGCGGGCAGCGCACCGAGACCGAACAGCGCAAACGCCCCCACGCTGTAAGGCATGAGGTCCGTCCAGCTCGAATACCCGAATTCGATGGCGATCGATGCGACCGCCGTGGCGAAGATCAACAGGAACATGTGGTCGATGCCGTGGCCGATGTTCAGCAACAGGCTCACGACGCGGGGAAACCCGGCCAGACTCGGAGCAGCTTGGGTGGAAGTAGTCATAGCCGCAGAGTGTGCTTGATTTACAATAGTCTGTCTTTCGAACTTTTACAGTCAACATTCGCAAAATGGACAAACCGCTCACCATCCCGTCTGCGGGCGGCCGCGCCGATCGTTCCAGCGCGCGAGAAAGCCCGGTACAAGGGGACTTGTCGCGCGCCATCGTGACGCGACGCACGTCCTACGACCGCGGGCATTACATCAAGCCGCACTGGCATGCGCGCGCCCAGTTCGTGTTTGCGGTCGCGGGGACGATGCGCGTGCGCACCGCCCGGCGCGCCTGGATCGTCCCGCCGAGCCGTGCTCTGTGGGTGCCCGCGCACACCGTGCACGAGATCCAGATGTACGGCGTCGTGCAGATGCACAGCCTGTACGTGAAGGATAGCGCCGGCGCAGGTATGCCATCGTCGTGCGTCGTATTCAACGTCATATGCCATCGTCGTGCGTCGTATTCAACGTCACCCCGCTGCTGAAGGAACTCATCGTGCGCGCCGTGGCGCTGCCCGCGGCCTACGACGAGAATGGCGACGACGGCCTGCTGATGCGGTTGGTCATGGCGGAAATCCGGCGCCTGCCGCCGTGCGCGCTGGACCTGCCGCTGCCGGAGAGCCCCGATCTCACGCAGCTTTGCGAACGCATCCTCGCCGACCTGTCCGCGCGGCGGTCCTGCAATCTCGACGCGAGCGACATGCACACCAGCACGCGCACGTTGTACCGGCGCTTCCTGCGCGAAACCGGAATCACATTTGCACGCTGGAAGCAGCAAGCGCGGTTGCTCGAATCCATCCGCCGCCTGGCCGCGGGCGTGCCGGTCACCACGGTGGCGCTCGATCTGGGTTATGAAAGCCCAGGCGCATTTTCCACGATGTTCCGGCGCGCGCTGGGGATCGCCCCCCGCGCGTTCACTGCGCGCGGGGGGTTAGACATGCGCGCCATGACCCATGAAGAGATGAAGGAGTCCATGCCGAAAACGCGTGGCTGATGAAACGTCGAAACGGAGGAATTCATGATGCGCAACAACATGAAAGCAGCAAGTAAAAAGCGGCAGCCCGCGCCGCGCGCAAAATCTACGCGCCCCGTAACGGTGCTGGTCGCCACGCGCAAAGGCGCATGGCTGTATCACGGCGATGCGGCACGCAAAAACTGGCGCGCCGACGGACCGCTCTTTCTCGGCCACGTGGTCAGTCATCTCGTGCTGGACCCGCGCGACGGGCGAACGCTGCTCGCGGCTGCCAAGACCGGCCACCTCGGACCGACGGTGTTTCGTTCGACCGATCGCGGCCGCACCTGGAAGGAAGCCGCACGGCCGCCGGCGTTCGCCAAAGCGCCCGAAGGCGAGAAAGGCCGTACGGTCGATCACACGTTCTGGCTCACGCCGGGGCATCGCGACGAACCCAACGTCTGGTACGCGGGAACTTCGCCGCAGGGACTTTTCCGCTCCGAAGACGGCGGCGTCACGTGGCAGCCTTTTTCGCCCGTCAACGACGATATGGGTTACCGAAAATGGATGGGCACGGTGCAGGACGGCACGCCCGATGGTCCGAAGCTGCACTCCATCATCGTCGATCCGCGCGATCCGGCTCACATCTATTTTGCGATGTCGGGCGGCGGCGTGCACGAATCGGTGGACGGCGGCCGGAGCTGGGCGCCGCTGTTGAAGGGGCTCGAAGTAGTCGAGGGCTTCGACGTCACCGACCCGACATTTCACGACCCGCATTGCATTCGCATTTGCCCGGGCAACCCGGACCGTTTGTACCAGCAGAACCATTGCGGCATCTACCGTCTCGACCAGCCGTCGGACACGTGGGTGCGCATCGGCAGGAGCATGCCGAAGCGCGTCGGTGACATCGGCTTTCCGCTCGTGGTGCATCCGCGCGACGACAACACCGTTTGGGTATTCCCGATGGACGGCACCACGGTGTGGCCGCGTACGAGCCCCGACGGCAAACCCGCGGTGTATGCGACGCGCAACGGCGGCAAGACGTGGCAGCGCCTCGACGCCGGCCTGCCCGCAAGTCAGGCGTGGTGGACCGTGAAGCGCCAGGCGATGACGGCGGACGCGCAGGATCCCGTGGGGCTCTACTTCGGCACCACCAGCGGCGAGCTGTGGATGAGCCGCGACGAAGGGCGCAAGTGGAGCTGCATCGCGCGACACCTTCCCGAGATCTACGCTGTCGAAGCGGCGCAATCTGCTTAGGCGCGCGCGTTCCCGATGAAAGTGTTGATACCCGGCGCGCTGCGTTCGTACACCGAGCAAGCCCAAGTCGAGGCAAGCGGGGCTACGCTTGGGGCGGTCCTTGTCGAGCTCGATCGTCGATATTCCGGAATTCGTTTCCGCATCATCGATGAGCAGGACCAGATACGGCGCCACATCCGCATCTTCGTCAACGGTGAGCAGGTGCGCGATCTTGCGCAACCGCTCAACGTAACCGACGAACTCGTGATCGTGCAGGCGTTGAGCGGCGGCTAGTTTGACGGACAAACGACAGCTACCCGCGGATACCGGGCAGATGGCAAATCGTGCAGGTTGTCAGCCATGCGCCTCCCGCAGTCGTGTCAGCAGCTTGCCGTGGATGCCGCCGAAGCTGCCGTTGCTCATGATCAGCACATGGTCGCCGGATTTTGCAGCGGCGGCAATCGCCGTGATGAGTTGCGGGATGTCGTGATGAATTTCGGCTTTCGCGCCGAGCGGCGCGAGCGCGGCAGCGGGGTCCCATTCCAGTCCTGCGCCATAGCAAAACACGCGGTCGGCGGCGGCGAGGCTCGCCGCGAGTTCATCTTTCATCACGCCACGCTTCATCGTGTTGGAGCGCGGCTCAAGCACGGCGATGATGCGCGCAGCGCCGACCTTGTTGCGCAGTCCCGCCAGCGTGACGCGGATTGCAGTCGGATGGTGAGCGAAGTCGTCATAGACCGTAATGCCGTTGACGGTGCCGCGCGTTTCGAGCCGGCGCTTGACGTTTTTGAACGCGCCAAGCGCCTCGATCGCGATCGCGGCGGGAACCGCGGCGTGGCGCGCCGCGGCGATTGCAGCCAGCGCATTCAACTGGTTGTGTGCGCCGAACAGGTCCCACTGCACCACGCCCTGCGGCCTGCCGTTGAAGCTCACCGCGAAGCCTCCGGAAGCATCCTGCGCGCCGGCCTGCCAGCCATCGGAGACACCGAATTTTTCGACCGGCGTCCAGCAGCCTCGCGCAAGAACCCGCTTGATCGCAGCGTCCTCTGCGTTGGCGACGACGAGCCCGTTGCCGGGCAGAATGCGCACCAGATGATGGAACTGGGTCTCGATCGCGGCGAGGTCGGGGAAAATGTCGGCGTGGTCGAATTCGAGGTTGTTGAGAATGGTGGTGCGCGACGCGTAGTGAATGAACTTCGAACGCTTGTCGAAGAACGCGGTGTCGTATTCGTCGGCCTCGATGACGAAAAACAGTGCGGCGCCGAGCCGCGCCGAGACGCCGAAGTTCTGCGGCACACCGCCGATCAGAAACCCTGGCGCGAGCCCCGCGTGTTCCAATATCCACGCGAGCATCGCGCTCGCCGTGGTCTTGCCGTGCGTGCCGGCCACCCCGATCACCCAGAGGCCGCGCAGCACGTTCTCGGCGAGCCACTGCGGCCCGGAGATATACGGCAGGCCCCGGTTGAGGATTTCCTCCATCAGCGCGTTGCCGCGCGTGACGACGTTGCCGATCACGTATACATCGGGCCCGAGGCTCGTCTGGTCGGCGCCGTAGCCCTCGATCAGCCGGATACCCTGCGCTTCGAGTTGCGTGCTCATCGGCGGGTACACGTTCGCGTCGCAGCCGGTCACGGTATGTCCCGCGGCTTTCGCTAGCGCCGCGATTCCGCCCATGAAGGTGCCGCAAATGCCGAGGATGTGGATGTGCATTAGCAGAAAAACAGTGACTGGTGATTCGTGATTGGTGATTCGTAAAACCAAGCCGCCGCGGGTCGCGCTTACTTGAGAGAATCGTGAAAGTGGATGACAAACTTTCCCCTCACCCTAACCCTCTCCCCGCAAGCGGGGCGAGGGAACACTCCCTCTCCCGCCTGGGCGGGAGAGGGTTGGGGTGAGGGTGGGGCATCAGCCAATGCAGCTATTCATGGGTGTCAGGCACTCGTACGATCATCAATAATCGACAACGCTTTGCGCTTGGTTCGCCGCCGGACCGGGATCGTAGGCGAGATAGGGCGCGAGCCAGCGCTCGGCGTCCGCGAGCGGCATGCCCTTCCGACGCGCGTAATCCTCGACCTGGTCGCGCTCGAGCTTGCCGACCGCGAAATACCGGGATTCCGGATGCGAGAAGTAGAAGCCGGACACCGATGACGCAGGGTACATCGCGTAGCTTTCGGTCAGGGTGATGCCGGCCTCGGGAGCACGCAGTAATTCAAACAACGCGCCTTTCTCGGTATGGTCGGGGCACGACGGGTAGCCGGGCGCGGGGCGGATGCCGCGATACTTCTCGTCAACCAAAGCTTCGTTGTCGAGCTTTTCGCCCCTGGCGTAGCCCCAGAACTCCCTGCGCACGCGCTGGTGCAGGATCTCGGTGAACGCTTCGGCAAGGCGGTCGGCGAGCGCTTTGAGCATGATCGCGTTGTAGTCGTCGTGCCGGTCTTCGAATGCCTTGACGCGCTTTTCGATGCCGATTCCGGCCGTGACCGCGAATGCGCCAAGGTAGTCTTTGATACCGGCGCCTTTGGGCGCGATGAAATCGCCCAGGCACAGGTTGGGCCGCCCGGCAGGCTTGACGTTCTGCTGGCGCAGGTTGTGCCACGTCATCAGCACGCGGTCGCGCTTCTCGTCGGCGTAGATTTCGATGTCGTCGCCTTCGTTCACGCTCGCGGCAGGGAAAATGCCGAACACCGCATTGGCGGTCAGCCACTTGCCTTCGACGATTCTTTTCAGCATCGTCTTGCCGTCGGCGAGCACCTTGCGCGCTTCGCTTCCCACGATCTCATCGTCGAGTATCTTCGGGTACGAACCCGCGAGCTCCCAGGTCTGGAAGAACGGCCCCCAGTCGATGTACTCGGCGATTTCGGCCAGCGCGTAGTTCTTGAGCAGCTTGACGCCAAGAAATGACGGCACCGGCGGCACGTAGGTGCTCCAGTCGGTTTTCAGCCCGTGCCTGCGCGCGTCCGCGAGCTTGTGCATCGGCCCCGGGCCTTTTTTCTGCTCGTGCTGGGTCCTGATGCGCGCGTATTCGGCGCGCACTTCGGCAAGGTAGTTGTGCTTAAGTTCGTCCGACAGCAGATTGCTGCACACGCTCACACTGCGCGAGGCGTCGGGCACCCAGATCACCGGGCCGTGGTAACCGGGAACGATCTTGACCACGGTGTGCACGCGCGAAGTCGTGGCGCCCCCGATCAACAGCGGCAGGTCGAAGCCCTCGCGCTCCATTTCGCGCGCGTTGTGCGCCATTTCCTCGAGCGACGGCGTGATCAGGCCCGAAAGCCCGATGATGTCGCACTGCTCGTCGCGCGCGACCTGCGCGATCTTCTGCCACGGCACCATCACGCCGAGGTTGATGACCTCGTAGTTGTTGCACTGGAGCACCACGCCGACGATGTTCTTGCCGATGTCGTGAACGTCGCCTTTAACCGTCGCCAGCACGATCTTGCCCTTGGGCCGGATGTCGCCCGAGCGCGCCTTCTCGGCCTCGATGTACGGTACGAGATGCGCAACCGCCTGCTTCATCACGCGCGCCGACTTCACGACCTGCGGCAGGAACATCTTGCCCGCGCCGAACAGGTCGCCGACCACGTTCATGCCGTCCATCAACGGGCCTTCGATCACCTGGATCGGGTGTCCGCCCTGGGCCTCCATCTTCTGCCGCGCTTCCTCGGTGTCCGCGACGATGAAATCCGTGATGCCTTTGACCAGCGCGTGGGTGAGCCGCGCTTCGACCGCGTCCTTGCGCCATTCCAGGTCCTCGACCTGCACGCGGCCGCCGCCCTTCACGGTCTCGGCGAACTTGACCATGCGCTCGGCGGCGTCCGTCCGGCGATTGAAGATGATGTCTTCGGCGTGCTCGAGCAGGTCTTTGGGGATCTCTTCGTAAACGCCGAGCTGGCCGGCATTCACGATCGCCATCGTGAGGCCCGCCTTGACCGCGTGATAGAGAAACGCGGTGTGGATCGCTTCGCGCACGGCGTCGTTGCCGCGGAATGAGAACGATATGTTGGACAGCCCGCCGCTCACCTTCGCGTACGGCAGCGTCTGGCGGATGATGCGGGTCGCCTCGATGAAATCTTTGCCGTAGTTCGCATGCTCCTCGATGCCGGTCGCGATCGCGAAAATGTTGGGATCGATGATCACGTCCTCGGGCGCGAAACCGACCTCGTCGACCAGTATGTGGTACGCCTGCTTGCTGATGGTCACGCGCCGCTCGAGCGTGTCGGCCTGGCCTTTTTCGTCGAACGCCATCACCACCACGGCGGCGCCGTAGCGGCGCGCGAGCTTCGCGTGCCTGACGAACTCGTCCACGCCTTCCTTCATGCTGATCGAATTCACCACGCACTACTTCCCATTTCGAGGAGTCGATCATTACCGGCACACGCGAGATGTCCGGCTCGGAGGCGATCAGGTTGAGGAACTTCGTCATCGCGGCCTTGGAGTCGAGCATCGCCTCGTCCATGTTGATGTCGATCATCTGCGCGCCGCTCTCGACCTGCTGGCGCGCGACCGACAGCGCCTCGGCATAATTGTCGGCGAGGATCAGGCGCGCGAACGCCTTCGAGCCCGTGACGTTGGTGCGCTCGCCGATGTTGACGAACAGCGAGTCGTCCCCGATGTTGAGCGGCTCGAGCCCCGCGAGCCGTGTCTTGTTCTCGAGCTCGGGCACCGCGCGCGGCGCTATGCCGTGCACCGCCTCGGCGATCGCCTTGATGTGCGCGGGGGTGGTGCCGCAGCAGCCGCCGACGATGTTGACGAACCCGCTTTGCGCAAATTCCCTGATCAGGCCCGCGGTGTATTGCGGCGTCTCGTCGTAACCCGTCTCGGCGAGTGGATTCGGCAGTCCCGCATTCGGATAGGCGCACACATAAGTGTCGGCAACCTGCGACAATTCCTCGATGTAAGGGCGCATCAGCTGCGCGCCCAGCGCGCAGTTCAGCCCTATCGCCAGCGGTTTCGCGTGCCGCACCGAATTCCAGAAAGCTTCGGTGGTCTGCCCCGACAACGTGCGCCCGGACGCGTCGGTGATCGTCCCCGAGATGATGATCGGCAGCCTCACGTGGTGCGCTTCGAAATATGCGTCGATCGCGAACAGCGCAGCCTTGGCGTTCAGCGTATCGAAAACGGTCTCAAGCAGCAGGATGTCGACGCCGCCTTCGACCAAGCCGTGCACCGCTTCGGTATACGCCGCGACAAGTTGATCGAAAGTGGTATTGCGGAAAGCCGGGTCGTTGACCTCCGGCGAAATCGACGCGGTGCGGTTGGTCGGGCCAAGCGCGCCGGCGACAAAGCGCGGCCGTCCGTCTTTTTGCTCGAACTCATCGGCAACCGCGCGCGCGAGCCGCGCCGCCTCGGCATTCAACTCGTGCACCAGGTGCTCGAGCGCGTAGTCGGCCTGCGCGATCGAAGTCGAGTTGAAGGTATTGGTCTCGATCACGTCGGCGCCCGCGGCGAAATAGGCGTCGTGTATGGCGCGGATGA
>JACPTJ010000353.1 GCA_016192835.1 Betaproteobacteria bacterium | reverse complement strand
CTGATCGAATACGCGCGCGCCACCCAGGGCAATTCGATTGCGCACGTCACTGCGATCGCAATCGAAAATGCGTCCGCCTATGTCGCGCTCGATCCGGCGACGCGGCGCAATCTCGAGATTTCAGAAACCATCCGCGGCGAAGCGGCACCCACGCTCTTGTCGCTGCTCGACACCTGCGCGACCAGCATGGGCAGCCGCCTGCTGCACCACACCTTGCACCATCCGCTGCGCGACCGCGCACAGATCCGTGAACGGCTCGCAGCCGTCGCGCGGCTTGCCGACGATGCCGGCACAGCCGCGTGCCGCGCGCTGTGCGACGATCTCAAGGCGTGCGTGGATGTCGAACGCATCACGGCGCGCATTGCGTTGAAGAGCGCACGGCCCCGCGACCTGTCCGGCTTGCGCGACACGCTCGCGCGGCTGCCGCGGCTCAGCACGCAGGTCGCCGCATTCGACGGCGCGAAATTGCAGGCGCTGGCAACCGGCCTGCAGCCGCTGGAAAACGTCGCGACCCTGCTCGCGCGCGCGATCCAGCCCGAGCCGGCGGCCGTGGTGCGCGAAGGCGGCGTGATCGCCGATGGCTACGACGCCGAGCTCGATGAGCTGCGCTCGATCCAGAACAACTGCGGCCAGTTTCTGCTCGATCTCGAAGCGCGCGAGCGCGCGCGCACCGGCGTCGCCAATCTCAAGGTCGAATACAACCGCGTGCACGGTTTCTACATCGAGGTCACGCGCGCGCAGTCCGGGAAGGTGCCCGACGATTACCGCCGCCGCCAGACGCTGAAAAACGCCGAGCGCTACATCACGCCCGAGCTCAAAACGTTCGAAGACAAGGCGCTCTCCGCGCAGGAACGCTCGCACGCACGCGAAAAGCTGCTCTACGATTTGTTGCTCGATCAACTCGTGCCCGCCATTCCGGCGCTGCAGCGCGTCGCCAGCGCGCTTGCCGAGCTCGACCTGCTGACCACATTCGCCGAGCGCGCGCAAACGCTCGATTTCTGCATGCCCGAGCTCACCGGCGAACCGCTGATCGAGATCGAAGCCGGACGCCATCCGGTGGTCGAAGCGCAGATCGGCGACTTCATCGCCAACGACGCGCGGCTCGCGCCCGCGCGCCAGATGCTGCTCGTGACCGGCCCCAACATGGGCGGCAAATCGACTTACATGCGGCAGGTCGCGTTGATCACGCTGCTCGCGCACTGCGGATCGTTCGTGCCTGCGCGGCGCGCGCAAATCGGGCCGGTGGACCAGATTTTCACGCGCGTGGGCAGCTCGGATGACCTTGCCGGCGGGCGCTCGACGTTCATGGTCGAAATGACCGAAGCCGCGTACATCCTGCATCACGCGACACCCGCGAGCCTGGTACTGGTGGACGAAATCGGCCGCGGCACGTCGACTTTCGACGGGCTCGCACTGGCCTGGGCAATCGCGCGCCATCTGCTCGAGGCGAACAAAAGCCTGACGCTGTTTGCGACGCACTATTTCGAGCTGACTCGGCTCGCGCAGGATTTCAGGCAGCTTGCCAACGTGCATCTCGGCGCGGTCGAACACAAGGACCACATCGTATTCCTGCACGCGGTCGAGGAAGGTCCGGCGAGCCAGAGCTACGGCCTGCAGGTTGCCCAGCTCGCCGGCGTGCCCGCCAGCGTGATCCGCGCCGCGCGGAAACATCTGGTGCAGCTCGAGGAAGAGGGCGCGGGCCGCAGCCGCCAGCCGGACTTGTTCGCGGCGCCGTTAAGCCCCGCGCCCGAGCCGGCAATCGATCCGGCGCTACGCGCCGAGTTGCTGGCGATCGATCCCGACACTTTGACCCCCAGGCAGGCGCTCGATGCCTTGTATCAGCTCAAACGTCTGCTCGACGAATGAGAAGGCGTTCCGGCATCGTCGCGGTCGCACTGCTGTTGTGCGCGTGTGCCGCACCGCCGCCAACGCCATCCGCGCCCGGCTTCAGTTTTGCGCTGACGGGCGATGCGCCTTATTCGCCGCAGGAAGAAACGCGCTTCGTCGAAATGCTGTACCAGCTCAATGATGAGGCGCTGGCGTTCGTCGTGCACGTCGGGGATTTCAAGAGCGGTTCGAGCCGTTGCAGCGACGAGGTTTTCGCCCAGCGCCGCGAGTGGTTCGCATGGTCGCGTCACCCGTTCATTTATCTGGCGGGCGACAACGACTGGACCGATTGCTGGCGGCCGTCGAACGGCGCTTACGATCCGCTCGAGCGTTTAAGCCGGTTACGCGAGATGTTTTTCCAGGGCACGCACAGCCTTGGCATCCATGCGCTGCCGCTCGCGCGCCAAAGCGACGTGGCACCCGCCCATCCTTATCCGGAGCATGTGCGCTGGCAGCGCGGCCGCGTGCTGTTCGCGGGCTTCAACCTTCCCGGCGGCGACAACAACCTCGGCCGCATGCCGCAGGAACACGCGCAGCGTGATGCCGCCGCACGCGACTGGTTGAAGCAGGCCTTCGCGCTCGCGCGCCGCGAGAACTTGAGCGCCGTGGTGGTATTGTTCCAGGCCAATCCGTTTACGCAATCCCTGCAGCCGCGCCGGGGGTTTACCGAATTCCTCGAACTGCTCGCGCACGAAACCGCGGCGTTCGGCGGCCAGGTGCTGCTGGTTCACGGCGACACCCACCACTTCCGCGTCGACCGGCCGCTCAACCACCCCGGCACGCGCGAACCACTGCAGAACTTCACGCGCGTCGAAGTGTTCGGCAGCCCGAGCGTCAACTGGGTGCGGGTGCGCGCGGTGGACGACGGCGAACGCGTCAGATTCGAAGTATCGCCGGGACGCTAACCCACATGACCACGGTGATTGGTTACCAGTCACCACCATCAATGATGGTGATCGTGAGCGCCGTGGGCGTGGCCGTGGGCCATTTCCTCGGCAGTCGCCGCGCGTATCGAGTGCACCGTGCAGTGGAAACGCAGCGCCATGCCGGCGAGGGGGTGGTTGCCGTCGACCACGACTTTTTCCTCGGCAATGTCCGTCACGGTATAAACCAGCGCCTCGCCCGAGCTTTCAGCTTCGCCCTCGAAACGCATGCCGACCTCGAGCTTGGGCGGAAACTTGGCCAGTGGCTCGATGCGCACCAGGCTCTCGTCATACTCGCCGAATGCATCGTGAGGCTGCAAATAGACGTCGCACGACTCGCCGACGCTTTTTCCCTGCAGCACCTGCTCGACAAGCGCAAATATCCCGTCGTAGCCGCCGTGCAGGTATTCGATCGGCGCGTCGGTTTTCTCGATCAGCTCGCCCTGCGAATCAACCAATTCGTAATGCAGGGATACCACCGTGTCTTGCGCTACTTGCATTTTTTCATTTTCCTTATCAGGCCCAGCACTTCCGCCGCATGGCCGCGCGGGCTGACCCCGTACAGCGCGTGTCTGAGCACGCCGTGCCTGTCAATGATGAAAGTCGAACGCTGGATACCGATT
>JACPTJ010000352.1 GCA_016192835.1 Betaproteobacteria bacterium | reverse complement strand
GGAGTTGGCTCCAGCGATCTCGGCCGCGACTTTCGCGAGCACGCCGCGCTGATTCAGCACGACCAGCTTGATGCTGACATCGAACAACTTCTTGGTTTCGGGTGCCCACTCGACGTCGAATACCTTGTCGGGGTCGGCGCGCGTCTTGGCGATCGCCCCGCAATCGTAGGTGTGAATTATCATGCCCTGGCCCTTGTTGATCAGGCCGATGATCGGGTCGCCTGGAATTGGCCGGCAGCATTGCGCGAACTGCACCGCCATGCCTTCCGAGCCGCGGATCAGGATCGGCGCGCCCGCTTTGCGCTCCTCGCCCGCGGCCTCGCCCAGCGACAGCAGCCGGCGCGCGACCACCATGCCCAGCCGCTTGCCGAGACCGATGTCGGCAAGAATGTCCTGGCGCGATTTGGCGCCGGTGTCTTTGAGCAGCTTGTCCCACTGCGCGGCCTTGATTTCTCCGGCGTTGAAAGCCCCGAGCGCCTGGTTCAGGAGCCGCTCGCCGAGCTGCGCCGACTCCTGGGACTGCACGGTCTTCAGGAAGTGCCGGATATGCGAACGCGCCTTGGCGGTGATCACGAAGTTGAGCCACAGCGGGTTGGGCTTGGCGTGCGACGCGGTGATGATCTCGACGCGCTCGCCGTTGCGAAGCTCGGTCCGGAGCGGCATCAGCTCGTCATTGATCTTGACCGCGACGCAGCGGTTGCCGATGTCGGTATGCACGGCGTACGCGAAGTCCACCGCGCTCGCGCCGCGCGGCAGCGACAGGATCTTGCCTTTGGGCGTGAACACGTAGACCTGGTCCGGAAAGAGATCGACTTTGACGTGCTCGAGGAATTCGGTCGAAGTGCCGCTGCCGGACTGGATCTCGAGCAGGCTCTGCAGCCACTGGTGCGTTTTCTTCTGCAGCTCGTTGAGCGAGGCATCCGAGCTCTTGTAGAGCCAGTGCGACGCGACGCCGGCCTCGGCGAGCTTGTGCATGTCCTGGGTGCGGATCTGCACCTCGAGCGGGCTGCCGAACGGGCCGAACAGCGTGGTGTGCAGCGACTGGTAGCCGTTTTCCTTCGGGATCGCGATGTAGTCCTTGAACTTGCCCGGTATCGGCTTGTAGAGCGAGTGCAGCGCGCCCAGCACCAGGTAGCATGACGGCACATCCTTGACGACGATGCGGAATCCGAATACGTCGTGCACCTTGGCGAACGACAAGTGCTTCTCACGCATCTTGCGGTAGATGCTGTGGAGGTGCTTTTCGCGGCCGTGCACGACCGCGTCGACGCCGTCGGCCTTGAGACGCTTCGCGATCGCCTCCTGCACCTTGCCGACCACCTCGCGGCGGTTGCCGCGCGCGCTCTTCAGCGCTTTCGACAGCACGCGGTAGCGCGCCGGATACAGGTAACTGAAGCTCAGGTCCTCGAGCTCCTGGTAGATGCTGTTCAAACCGAGACGGTTGGCGATCGGCGCATAGATCTCGAGGGTTTCGCGCGCAATGCGATGGCGCTTCTCCGCGGGCACCGCGTCGAGGGTGCGCATGTTATGCAGCCGGTCGGCGAGCTTGATCAGGATCACGCGCACATCGCGCGCCATCGCCAGCAGCATCTTGCGGAAGTTCTCCGCCTGCGCTTCTTCGTGGGTTTCGAACTCGATGCGATCGAGCTTGCTGACGCCGTCGACGAGTTCCGCCACCGGCTTGCCGAATTTCCTGCTGATCTCGGCTTTGCTGACGGAGGTATCTTCCATCACGTCGTGCAGCAATGCGGCGGTCAGCGCCTGCGAATCAAGATGCAGCTTGGCGAGGATGTTCGCGACCGCGAGCGGGTGCGAGATGTAGGGATCGCCGGAGTCGCGGAACTGCCCGTGGTGCGCGGCTTCGCTGAAGTGATACGCGGTCTCGAGCCGAGTCACATCCTCCGGCTTGAGGTAGCCGGCCCACTCCTTGAACAGTGCTGCGGCTTCGGGCATGGCCAGCTACCGGGATGTGGACGAATGAAATTACATAGGGGGTGACCCGCAAATCCGCAATGGGCGCGGCGTCGCCGTCAGGACGGTGTTTTGTTGAGGATCTCGACTCCGTATTGGCCCGCCGCGAGCTCGCGCAGCGCGATCACGGTTGGCTTGTCGCGGTTGGCCTCCAACATCGGAGTTGCGCCGTTGGTGATCTGGCGCGCGCGGTAAGTGGCAGCCAGCGTCAGCTCGAAGCGGTTCGGAATAACCTTCAAACAGTCATCAACGGTGATACGTGCCATGGCTAAATCCCTTGTTTCATGCGGTTAATCTGGCTGCTGTGGCGGGCTAGCTGAACCGAAGTCAGCAGCCGCTCGGCGCGGACGATGCTGATCAGGTCCTGCGCCGCCTCGGTGAAATTGTCGTTGATAATAACATACTTGAACTCGCCAACGTGGCTGATTTCATCGCGCGCGGCGGCCAGCCGCCGCGCGATCACGTCCGGGGGGTCCTGCGCGCGTTTATTGAGCCGCAACAGCAGCGTCTCGAAGGACGGCGGCAGGATGAAGATTCCGATCGCCTCGGGGATCAGCTGCCGGACCTGAGAGGCGCCCTGCCAGTCGATTTCGAGCATGATGTCGTGGCCGGCGGCGCGTTGCTCGCTGATCCAGTGCGCCGAGGTCGCGTAGTGATTGCCATGCACCAGCGCGTTCTCGAGGAACTCCCCCCGCCCGATCATCTGCGCGAACTCCGGTTCCGTTACGAAGTGGTATTCGCGGCCGTCGACCTCGCCCGACCGCGGCTTGCGCGTGGTGTATGACACCGACAGCCTGATCTGCGGATCGGCCTGCAGCAGTTCGCCGACGAGGCTCGTTTTGCCGGCGCCGGAGGGCGCGCAGACGATAAACAGGTTGCCGTTCACTCGATGTTTTGTATCTGCTCGCGCATCTGCTCGATCAGCAGTTTCAGCTCGAGCGACACCTGGGTGACTTCGATATCGACCGATTTCGAGCCCAGCGTGTTGGCTTCGCGATTCAATTCCTGCATCAGGAAGTCGAGGCGCTTGCCGACAGCGCCGCCGGTGCCGAGTATGCGCTTGACTTCGCCAAGATGCGCCGTGAGCCGCGACAACTCCTCGTCGACATCGATGCGGTTGGCGAACAGCACGATTTCCTGGCGTATGCGTTCGTCGTCGCTGGCCGCCACCGCCTCGCGCAGGCGCGTCGCCAGCTTCTCCTGGAACGCGGCGATCACCTGCGGCATGCGCGGCGCGACCTTCACGACCCGCGCTTCCATCGCTGCGACGCGCTCGAGCAGCAGGTTTTTCAGTTTCTCGCCTTCACGCGCGCGCGATGCGGTAAAATCCTCAAGCACTGATTGCAGCGCCTCGTGGCACACGGCCCGCATCGCGTCGAGCGACACGGTGTCCGAGCCGAGCACGCCGGGCCAGCGCAGGATGTCCGCGGCCGTGAGGCCCGGTACGCTGGGCCACGCGGCGCGCAGCTTTTCGCTCAAAACGCGCAGTTGCTTGAGCACCTCAGGGTTGAGGTCGAATGCCTTCTGCGCGTGCGGCAGAGGAGTGAGGCCGATGCGGCACTCGACCTTGCCGCGCTGCAGGCGGGCGACGAGCAGCTCGCGCAGTCCGGGCTCGAGCGCTCGCAGTTCTTCGGGCAGGCGGAACTGCAGATCGAGATAGCGGTGGTTGACCGAGCGCAATTCGACGTTGAGCGCCGCCGTTGCGAGCTCGCGCGTTGCGCTGGCGAATCCGGTCATGCTGTAGATCATGAGAAAACCGGTGATTGGTGATTAAAACCGGTGATTGGTGATTACCAGTTACCGCGAAAGTGGCAAGATAACATATCCAGGGACTCCTATGCGACCCAGCAAGCGCCAGCCGGACCAGTTGCGCGATGTCTGCATCACGCGCGGCTATACGCGCCATGCCGAAGGCTCGGTGCTGATCGAATGCGGCGGCACCAAAGTCATCTGCACGGTCAGTGCTGAAGACAAGGTGCCGCCGTTCCTCAAGGGCAAAGGACAGGGCTGGCTTACCGCGGAATACGGCATGCTGCCCCGCGCCACCAACACGCGCAGCGACCGTGAGGCGGCGCGGGGCAAGCAGTCGGGGCGCACGCAGGAGATCCAGCGCCTGATCGGCCGTGCGTTGCGCTCGGTGGTCGACTTGTCGAGGCTCGGCGAGCGCACGCTGCAAATCGACTGCGACGTGATCCAGGCCGACGGCGGTACGCGTACGGCCAGCATTACCGGCGCATTCGTCGCGGTGCACGACGCCGTAGGCCACCTGCTGGAGAAAAATCTGCTCGCGGCGACGCCGATACTCGATTTCGTCGCGGCAGTATCGGTCGGTATCTACCGTGGCGTGCCGGTGCTCGATCTCGATTATGACGAGGATGCGGCGTGCGACACCGACATGAACGTGGTGATGACCGGCAGCGGCGGCCTGGTCGAGGTGCAGGGCACCGCCGAAGGCAAGCCGTTCTCGCGCGCCGAGATGGATGCAATGCTCGATCTCGCGCAGAAGGGCATCGCGCAGCTGATCGCCGCCCAGAAAGCGGCACTGAAAAATTGAGGCTCATCCGGCTCTTGGTTGATGAGGCCTCCCGCGCTCCCTCTCCCTTGATGGGAGAGGGCTGGGGTGAGGGTGAACGGCTCGCATTTTCCCCTCACCCTGTCCCTCTCCCACAAGGGGCGAGGGAACCTGCTGCCTACCCTGTCGCGAATTGCTCGCTAGCCGCCCACAGAAATGTCCGATGAACCAAAATTGAATATCTTTGCGGTAGATCTCTTCCTTAAATGAAAAAAATCGTCATTGCGTCGGACAACCTCGGCAAGCTGACCGAAATCGGCGCCATCCTCGCGCCGCTCGATATCGAGATCGTCGCGCAGTCGACGCTCGGCGTGCCCGCGGCTGACGAGCCGCATTTCACTTTCATCGAAAACGCATTGGCCAAGGCGCGTCACGCGAGCCGCCACACCGGGCTGCCGGCGCTCGCCGACGACTCCGGCATCTGCGTCGATGCGCTGAACGGCGCGCCGGGCGTGCATTCGGCGCGTTTCGCGGGCGATCCCCCCGCCGGCGCCGCCGGCGGACGTAACAATCAGGACGAGCGCAACAACCGGAGGCTGCTCGAGCTGCTCGCGAACGAGACGAATTGCAAGGCGCATTACTACTGCGTGATCGTGCTGACGCGCCACGCCGACGACCCCCAGCCGATGATCTGCGAGGCCGAGTGGCATGGCGAGATCGTGAAAACGCCGCGCGGCAGCGGCGGCTTCGGCTACGATCCGCTGTTCCTGCTCCCGGAGCTGCGCAGGACCGCAGCGGAACTCACGCCCGAGCACAAGAACCGCATCAGTCATCGTGGGCAGGCGCTCGCCGCGCTTGCGGCGCGGCTGCGGCCGGCGCCGCCTGCGCGGCCCGCGAGGCGTTAGGTGTGAAGCTCCTGCCGCCGCTCTCGCTCTACATCCACATTCCTTGGTGCGTGCGCAAATGCCCGTACTGCGATTTCAACTCGCACGAAGCGCGCGCGCCGGTTCCCGAGCAGCGCTATATCGACGCGCTGATCGCCGACCTCGAAGCGGCGCTGCCGCTCGTCTGGGGACGCAAGGTTTGCACCGTCTTCTTCGGCGGCGGCACGCCGAGCGTGTTCGCGGCTGACGGCATCGAGCGCATCATCGCCGCGGTGCGCGCGCGGGTGCCGCTCGCAAGCGACGCCGAGATCACGCTCGAAGCCAATCCCGGGACGTTCGAAGCGGAGAAATTCCGCGCGTTCCGCGCGGCCGGAGTCAACCGCCTCTCGATCGGGATCCAGAGCTTCAACCCCCGCCATCTCAAGGCGCTCGGGCGCATCCACGACGACGCGCAAGCGCGCGCCGCCGTCGAAATCGCACGCCGGAACTTCGACAACTTCAACCTCGACCTGATGTACGGCTTGCCGCAGCAAAGCGTGGACGAAGCGCGCGCCGACATCGAAGCCGCCTTGGCGTTCGCGCCGCCGCATCTTTCCGCTTATCACCTGACACTGGAGCCCAACACGTATTTCCATCGCTATCCGCCGCCGCTGCCCGACGATGACACTGCCGCTGAAATGCAGCAGGCGGTCGAACAGACGCTCGCCGCTGCGGGTTACGAACACTACGAAACTTCTGCGTTCGCACGAGCAGGGGACAGGAACGCGTGCCGCCACAACCTGAATTACTGGATGTTCGGCGACTATCTCGGCATCGGTGCCGGCGCGCATAGCAAGCTTTCATTTGCCGGCCGCATCGTGAGGCAGATGCGCTACAAACAACCGGGGCAGTACGTGGAATGCGCCGCCTCAGGCAGCGCAATTCAGGAGCAGCACGACGTAGCCGCGAACGAGGTCGGCTTCGAGTTCATGATGAATGCGCTGCGGCTGAACCAGGGTTTTCCTGCTGCGCTGTACGAGGAGCGAACGGGCATGCCGCTTGCTGCGGTGCTGAAAGAGCTCGAGGCAGCCGAGCGGCGCGGCCTCATCGCCCGTGACCCGCTGCGGATCGCGCCCACCGAGCTCGGACGGCGGTTTCTCAACGATCTGCTGCAGCTTTTCCTGGCGGAGGCGCCGCCACCGGGTCCCCGGGCTGCGGGCGGCTAGCATCGCGCCGCCGCGTTACTTTTTGGGCGTTCCACTCTAGAATACCGGCGACGCCATCAGCAGTTGACTTACCTGTTTTCAATATCAGCCAGAGGAGATCGTATGAAACAAGTACTAACGTGTGCAGTCGTTGCCGCCACCGCCATGGTCTGCGGCGCGGCGCAGGCGCAGCAGCCCCCAAACTATCCCACCAAGCTCGTCAGGTTTATCGTGACCTACCCCCCGGGGGGCAGCTCCGACGTGATGGCGCGGATCATCGGCCAGAAACTAACCGAATACTGGGGCCAGACCGTTCTTGTCGAATCCAGGCCGGGCGCCGACGGATCGATCGGCATGGATTACGCTGCAAGGCAGCCGGCTGATGGCTACGTGATGGTGCTCGGTAATTTCGGGCCGGTCGTCGCCAAGCCATTGCTGGCGAAAGTCAATTACGACTGGCAGAAGGATTTTATTCCGATCACACGCATTACGATCTCGGCCAACATCCTGGTGGTTCCGGTATCGCTGCCGGTGAAAAACGTGAAGCAGCTCGTTGCGCTCGCCAAGCGCCACCCGGGCGAGCTCACCTACGCGACCAGCGGTCCCGGCAGCATGTCGCATTTCGCTGGCGAGATGTTCAAGCGGCTGGCCGGTGTCGACATGATAACGGTGGCCTACAAAGGCAATGCACTGTCGATCACCGATGTCATGGGCGGGCAGATCACCACCATGTTTTCGGACGCGGTGCCCGCGGTGCAGGCCCTGAAAACGGGCAAGCTGCGCGCGCTCGCGGTCACGAGCGAGAAGCGCTGGCCGTTTACCCCCGAGCTGCCTACGCTCGCCGAGGAGGGCATCAAGGGCTTTGCCGCCGTCAATTGGTGGGGCATACTGTTTCCGGCCGGCGTGTCGCGCCCCATCGTCAACAAAGTGAATGCGGATGTCGTCAAGGCGCTCGCGACGCCGGAAGTGAAAACCCGTCTTGGCGAGGTCGGTGTCGAGGCGATTACCAGTACGCCCGAGCAGTTCGGCCAGTTCATGGCGAGCGAAGCCGCACGCTGGGGCAAGCTCGTCAAAGAAACGAACATGCGGGTCGATTGACTGCGGGGAACTGCTGCGGCGCCTGTGCGCGGTCGTGCATCCCGTAATCACGCACCACTGCAGCGACGCGCAGCCGGTAATCGGCGAAAACGCCGGACCTTCCTTTCCATTGTGCGCGGTGATGCTCCTCGTGCTGCCGCCATTTTGCAATTGCCACCTCGTCGCGCCAGAACGAGAGCGACAGGATTTTCCCTGGCGTGGTCAGGCTCGAGAAGCGCTCGATAGAAATGAAGCCGTCGATCTTTTCGAGCTCGGGCCGCAGCGCGGCGGCAATGTCGAGGTACTCCTGCTGGCGGCCGGCGGCGGGCTCGACTTCAAAGATTACTGCGAACATGGCTACTCCGTTGGTCAGACGCGGCGAAAGATAACGTCCCACACGCCGTGCCCGAGCTTGAGCCCGCGAGTCTCAAACTTGGTCTGCGGCCGGTAGTCAGGCCGCGGCGCGTAACCTGGCGCGGTGTTGACGAGCCGCGGTTCGGCCGACATCACGGCGAGTATCTGCCCGGCG
>JACPTJ010000351.1 GCA_016192835.1 Betaproteobacteria bacterium | reverse complement strand
CGCTCCTCGCACGTTGCCAACCAGCCCCATGACTTTCATACCTGCCTGGTGGGCGAGCGGTACCACCCACGACGGGTCGCCCAGTCCGGCGGCGAACACGGGGATGCGTTCCTCAAGGCAGACATCGACCTGGGCGCGGATGAATTCGGGGGACATCACGCCGCCCGTGGCCACCAGCGGCTTGAGCCCGAACTTGTCCGTCAGCGAATGGACGAAAGCCGCATGCTTGGGGTAGTCGCGCTCGATGCGCGCGCGCATCTCGACGCGGCTAGGGGTGGCATCGGCCATGCTGGCCGGCAGCAGCAGGTCGACGCCAAAAGGCTTGTCGGTCAGGTTGCGCACCGCGCGTATGCGCCGTCGGACCTCGTCGCTGTCGAGCCACGAACAGCCGAGGATGCCCATGCCGCCGGCCTCGGATACGGCGGCCACCAGCTCGGGCGGCGTGGCCCGGCCCTTCACGCCCATGCCGGCGAGGAAGATCGGATACTCAATGTTCAGTTCGTCACAAAGACTGGTGTGCAGCACGCTCTTGGTCATCGGTGTCCGTCCTTTCGTGGTCGAGGTGGGGAATAGAGGCCGGTGCGGCTATTTGCCCAGAAGTTTGGGATCGAGGAGATCGCGGATCGCGTCGCCCAGCAGGTTCGAGGCGAGAACGGTGAGACAAATCGCAAGGCCCGGAAAGATCACGATCCAGGGCGCGGTCAGCGCCAGCGATGTCGCGGAGCCGGACATCATCAGGCCCCACGAGGAATCCGGTTCCTGGATGCCGGCACCGAGATAGTCGAGCGCCGCTTCCTGGATGATCGCCAGGCCCAGATAAGCGGTGGCAATCACCAGCAACGGCGCGAACGTGTTCGGGAGCACATGGCGCAGCATGATGCGCAAGTCGCTGCAGCCAGTGGCGCGGGCAGCCTCGATGAAAGTGGCGGCCTTGAGGACCAGTACGCTGGAGCGGGCAATGCGCGCGGCGCGCGGCACGATGGGCATGGCCAGCGCGACAATCACGTTCGGCAGCGACGGACCGAGAACGGCCGCCATCGCCAGCGCGAGCAGCAGCATCGGAAATGCCAGCAGCGCGTCCATCACCCGCTGGGTGACAACGTCCGCCCAGCCGCCGCGGTAAGCGGTCACGATCCCGAGCGCCGCACCGACCACCACGCCTAGCAGGCTGGCGCCGAGGCCCACCAGGAGCGAAATCCGTGCGCCGTAAATGAGGCGCGAAAGGTTGTCGCGCCCGAAGGCATCGGTGCCCAGCCAATTGCCGGCATTCGGCGGACTACTCAATGCCGCGGCGTCGCCTTGAGTCGGATCGAACGGCGCGATGTACGGCGCGCCGATCGCGACAATCGCCATGACCGCAAGAACGATCACTCCCATTGCCCCCAGCGGCTGCTCGCGCGCCATCCGTCCCAGCGCGCGCAGGCGACTCGCCTGCCGCGCCGCGGATGGGGTGCTGGCGGCGGCAACCGTCACGGCGGTGAGAGGGGGCGTCATTTCTCCGTCACCTGAACTCGCGTGCGCGGATCCAGCCAGCCGTAGAGCAAGTCGACACTCAGGTTGCCCAGCACGACAATGCCCGCCAGAATCAGCACGATGCCCTGGGCAGCCGGATAGTCGCGATCGAGGAGCGCAGTCACGACGTACTGGCCGAGCCCTGGCACGCTGAAAACAGTCTCGGTGACGATCAGGCCGCCGAAGAGCGCGGAGAATTCGAAGCCGATCAGCGTTACCACCGGCAACAGACCGTTGCGCAAGCCGTGGCCCATTACTACCGACCACTCTGACAGACCCTTGGCGCGCGCAGTGCGGATATAGTCCTCGCTCAGCACCTCGAGCATGATCGAGCGCGTCATCCGCGCGATCAGGGCCAGCTGGCGCAGGCCCACGGCGAGGGCGGGCCAGAAGAGCTGGGTAACGCTTTTCCACGGGCTGACCCAGAATGGTTCCCACACCAGCGGCGCGCTCCACTGAAACAGCCAGACCAGGAGCAGGATCAGCAGCAATCCGACCCAGAACGAAGGAGCAGCCAACCCGCCGATCGAAAGCGCGCGCAGTATCTGGTCTCCCCACGAGCCTGCATACGCGGCCGACAGCACGCCGACAGGAACGCCGATCAGCACGGCGATCAGCATAGCCATCACCACGATCTGCAGCGTGTAAGGGAATCGCCTGGCGACATCGGCAATCACCGGGTTGCCGGTGCGCAGCGACGTCCCGAGTTCGAGCACCGCCACGTTGCCCGCCCAGTCTACGAACTGGGCCGGGAGCGGCCGATCAAGCCCGAGTTTGGCGCGCACCCCGGCGAGTTCCTTCTCGGAGACGGCGCCGGCGCCGGCGCCGCTGAGCATGACCGCCGCATCACCGGGAAGCACGCGCATGACAAAAAACACGATCACGGCCACCCCGAAAAGGGTAACCAGCCCCAACATCAGACGACGGACGACGTAGTCGAGCATGGAAGAAGGCGCGGGGCGCCGGCGTTCCTCAGGCGTCCAGCCAGACCTTGTCGAACTGCATGTTGGCGTAGAGATCGGGCAAGGCGGTCCAGCCCTGCACCGTGTTCCAGTAGGCGGCGCCGTAACCAACCCATGCGAGGTTGATCTGGTAGTAGGTCTTCAGAAACGCCAACTGAAACTGCTTGATCAACTCCCCGCGCTTCTTGGGATCGGGCTCCCGCGACTGCTGGCGGTAGAAGTTGTCGAGCGCCTCGTCCTTCCACTGGCCGTAGTTGCGGCCGCCGTAGCTCGTATAGCCCTCACCCAGAATCTGATCCGGCGTCGAACCGCCCATGCTCACCGAGTGCACGACCACCTGGAAATCACCTTTTGTCTCGATGGCATAGAAGGCGCCGGCGTCGCGTATGTCGACCGTCGCATCCAGCCCGATGGTCTTCAATTGGCCGGCGACATTGATCGCAGCGTCGCGGAAGGCCGGCACGTCGCTGCGGGTTGGAATGACCACCTTGAAGCCCTTGGGCACCCCGGCCTGCTCGAGCAGGGTCATGGCACGCTGGCGATTGGCGGCGAGGTTGCCGCCAAGGCCGGGCAACGTATCGTAGCCGCCGAACTGCTTGACCTCGGCAATGCTCAGGCTGTACGGGCTGCTCGGGGGCATAAGCCCCATGCTGTGGAAGAAGGCCCCGGCCAGCGGCCCGACGGTCTTGATGAACGCTTCGCGGTCCAGCGCCAGTGAAAGCGCCTCGCGCACCCGTGGGTCGTCGAATGGCTTGCGCTGCGCGTTGGGGATCACGTTGATGAAGGTCGGCGTCGGCCGGCGCAGCACCGTCATGCCGGACACCTTGCGCAACGTGGCCAGCACCGACTCGTTGGGAAAAAAATAGCAGGCGTCGATGCGCTTGCCCTGCAGGGCCGCGCTGCGCTCGATCTCGCCCTTGATCGGGAAGAACTGGATCTTGTCGAGAAACGGCGCTGCGCCAAAGTACTTGTCAAAGCGCGTCAGTTCGTAGATCTGTCCGTTGACCGCCTGGGTCAGGCGGAAGGGCCCGGTGCCGACGATCTGGCGCTTCATGCCCTGACCCTGCGCGTCGAGGGGTTCGGCAATCTTTTTCGGCATGATGACGTTGAAAGGGTTGTTGACGAGAAACAGGAAATCGGCCTGGGGCTGCGCCAGCCTGATCACGGCGGTGCGTGCACCGCGCGCCTCGATCGCCTCGACGTTGCCGAGCAGGCCCTTGCGCGGGCTCACGTTTCCCTTGGGCGGATTGCGTATGCGCTCCAGGCTGTAGGCAACGTCCTCGGCCGTCAGCGGCATGCCGTTGTGAAACACCACGCCCTCGCGCAATTGGAAGGTGACCGACTTGCCGTCGGCCGAAACATCCGCCTTCTCCGCGAGGTCCGGAAGCAGCCGGTTGTAGTCCTTCGGATCGGCCCGCATCAGGGTTGAATAACAGGGCGCGCCGACGTGTTGGCTCAGGT
>JACPTJ010000350.1 GCA_016192835.1 Betaproteobacteria bacterium | reverse complement strand
CGCAAGGCCGAGTGCATCGAGCACCTTCATGAGCCGGTCGGTGGAAATTCCGGAACGGCCGTTTTCGAGGCGCGAGAGCAGATCGACCGACACGCCGCAGAGGGCTGCGGCATCATCAATGCGAAGTCCGCTTGCACGCCGCTGGGCGCGCACGATACGCCCCAGCGCGGCTAGGGAAGTTACACACGGATCAACGGACGGTTGCGGCGCTGGCAAGGATTTCGGCATACGTTTCGTAATACCAGAAAATTGGAGATAATTTGCCTGGAATTCCTAGTTGTTTCGTAATATAAGAAATTACACGATAACAGGCATTAATGTCAATATTATTTCCGGTATCGCGAAACAGATATACCTTGCAACGTCACGGAATTGGCCGGTGCCCAGACCCTTTGTAGCGCAGGCGACCCGCGTGCAATCGTCAAACTGCTTTCGCTTCGTTCCAACGTGTTTACGCCTGGCTTCGCTTGCGTCGCTTCGTGATTTCGCGGGTGCGGGTTGAACGCAAGGCCCGCACGTCCGCCTCGATGGCGGCGCGGGCCCGGTCGATCTCGCCCGGCTCCACCGCGTGCGTATTGCGCAGCCGCTCGCGGAGCGTGTTCGCTTTGAGAATCCGATTCACCAGCTCAACCCGCTTCACGAGCGGCGCCTGCGCCGGAGAACGGCGAGTTGGCGGCGAGCGCGGCCGGGCTCAGGCCGTGGTAGCCCTTGCCCATGGCGCGGGCGATTGCCCGGGGACCCTCCGCAATCAGGCGTGACCATGCCTCGATGTAGATGGGGCTTGCGAGCCGCGCGCGTTTCCAGCGCCGGATCTCGGCAGCAGCCCGTTCAAGTGTGCGGCGCTGCTCGGCCGCGGCGGAACGCTCGAGATGGCCGGCCAGGCGCTTGTGCCAGGCAATGCGGCGGGTATCGTTCGCTTGTTTGCGCGCGCGCGCCGCGCGCGCCTGCGCGATCGACGCAGATTCCCGGTCCAGCGTGCCCACGGCAGGAAGGCGCGTGCGCAGGATTTCCTCGATCAGCGCATTGGCGCTGCAATAGCGGCCCGAGCGGGAGGAGATGTCCAGTGCAGCACGGTCGAGCGCGCGCCAGAGCGCGGCATCGAGGCGGATGCTGCGTGAAACACGGCTCATACGTTTGATACCAAAAGCATAATGTGGTATCAGAATAACCAGTCGATGCCTCGCAGGCAAGCTCTGGAAACCGTTCGTATTGAGCGTAGCGCAGCGGAGTCGAAATACGAATGGCCAACAAATCAGCCGGTTGTTCACACCCTTTTGAATAAGTATCCCTGTCTTGGTATATCATGCGCCCGCAGGCGGATTACGAAAGCAGAGGAAAATGATGAGCAAAATCACCCGCGGCACCACCAATGTCTTCGCCGATCTGGGATACCCGGATGCTCCTGAGCGGCAGACCAAAACGCGTCTGGCGCTGGCCGTCAATGAACTGTTGAAAAGCCGCAAGCTGAAACAGTGGGAAATCGCGACACTGCTGGGCATACCGCAACCCAAAGGGTCGGCTTTGAAAAACTATCGCCTCGATTACTTCTCGGTCGAGCGCCTGATGGAGTTTTTGACCGCGCTCAATCAGGACGTTGAAATCATGATCCGGCCGCGCACCAACCGAAGCAAGTCCGATCGTATTTCCGTCCCGGCGGTACAGTAACGGAGGCGGGGAGATTGGGCATTGGTCAGATTCCTGACCGCACCGGCCGCGGCTCCCGTCATCTGGAAGAAGGGGATGGAGCCGGCGTGAGGTTGTTGGGCACCAGATAATCCGCGTTGAGCGCAGCAACATCGCGGCAGCCGATCAACGCCATCACGCGGTCGATTTCCTCGCGGAAAATTGTGATCGCCCGCGTTGCGCCGGCCTCACCCGCGGCTGCTGCGCCGTATAGCGAAGAGCGGCCGATCAGCACCGCGTTGGCGCCCAGCGCGAGCGCCTTGATCACGTCGCTGCCGCGCCGAAAACCGCTGTCGACCAGCACGGTGATACGCTTGCCCACCGCCGCGACAACCTGCGGCAGCACCTCGATCGGCGACAGTGCGCCGTCCATCACGCGGCCGCCGTGGTTGGAGAGGATGACCGCATCGGCGCCGCAGTCGGCGGCAAACACCGCGTCCTGCGGGTGGAGCAGGCCTTTGAGCATCAGCGTGCGCGGCCACAACTTGCGCAGCGCGCGCACATCGTCCCACGTGAGCGAGTCGTTCAGCTTCAGCGCCCGCCCCATGGGCTGCGCCGTAATCCTCGCTTTCACTTCGGACGGATAGTTCTCGTAGCGCGGCATGCCGGTGGTGAGCACGTAGCGCATCAGCACCCCGGCGAGCCAGCGAGGATGCGTCAGCACGTCGGTCACATTGCGCACGGTGTAGGACATCGGCATCGTGAAGTTGTTGCGAAGGTTGTATTCGCGGTTGGAGAATACCGGGCTGTCCACGGTCACGATCAGCGCTTCGAAACCGGCGGCTTTTGCGCGCTCGGCGATCTGGTGCGACAGCGACCGGTCGGCGTACATATAAAGCTGAAACCACAGCCGGCCGCCCGCCTGCGCGACAACTTTTTCCATTGCGGTCATCGAGCCGGTCGCGAGCGTAAATGGAATGCCGGCTGCGGCGGCCGCGCGCGCCACCGCGATTTCACCTTCGTGCCACATGATTCCGGCGGCCCCGGTAGGCGCGATCGCGATCGGCATTTTCTGCTGCTGTCCGAAAAGCGTGATTTCCTGGCTGCGCTGCGAAACATCGACCAGCACGCGCGGCATCAGCTTGATGCGCTCGAATGCCGCGCGATTGTTGCGCAGTGAGACTTCATCCTCGGCGCCGCGGTCGACGAACTCGAAAATTCCCTTCGGCAGCCTGCGCCGCGCCATCTCGCGCAGATCGGCGATGTTGTATGCCCCGAGCGTATCGTCTTTCATGGCGCATTCCTTTGCGTCGTCACTATCATTGCCGATTTTCCCCCTCACCCTGGCCCTCTCCCACGAGGGGAGAGGGGACCTTCATCGGATGAACCGCTAAATTTTCGGGTACGGGCGATCGGCCACCATCACCTCGACGAGGGCGGGTCGTTGCTGCGTCGCGGCGAGACCTTGCCGCAGCGCGCTTTCAACATCCTTGGGGTCGGTAACGCGGATTCCTTCCGCGCCGCACGCCCGCGCAATTTCGGAGAAGTTCGGGCTCTTGAAGGTGGTGCCGTAAGTGTGGCCGTAGATGTT
>JACPTJ010000349.1 GCA_016192835.1 Betaproteobacteria bacterium | reverse complement strand
GAGCTTGCCGAGCACGCCCGCCAGCTCGACGAGATCGACCGCGCGAGCAAAGGCGCGTGCGTGTGGAAGAAGCTCGAAACCGTTTGAAAACGGTCTAACGTTTCAACCCAAAAAACGCAGAAGCGAGCCACAGAGGTCACAGAGGACACAGAGGATCAAGGCGTTACGGTTCTACACATGCTCACCCGTTGGGTTATTCGCACAGGATAAACAACCCAATGATTCTTCTCTGTGACCTCTGTGTCCAATGGCACTATTTTAAGGTTCCTCTGCGCGCGCTGCGCTCCGGTCCGGTCAATTCAAGCTCCCAACGCAGAGGACGCGGTGGACGCGGAGGTCCGCAGCGGCAAGACTGCATTTCATCGCCAACGCGTCTTCTGGCAACATCGGGGACCAATTACGTAGGATGGGTCGAGGCCGTCAAGGCCGATACCCATCGCGACGAATGCATGATGGGTATCGCTACGCTCAACCCATCCTACGCTTGCTCTGCGCACCTCGGCGTCCTCGGCGTCCACTGCGTTAAGGGGTTGCTTAAGATAGCGGCATTGCTCTCTGTGTCCTCTGTGGCTAATGCCTTTCATTTCATTCTGTACTCTGCTGATTGGGCGTGCGCGGTGAGTCCCTCGCCGCGCGCGAGCTCGGCCGCGATGGCGCCGAGCCGCTGCGCGCCCTGCCGCGAGACCGCGATTACGCTCGAGCGCTTCTGGAAATCGTAGACGCCGAGCGGCGACGAGAAGCGCGCGGTGCGCGAAGTCGGCAGCACGTGATTAGGCCCCGCGCAGTAATCGCCGAGCGCCTCGCTGCTGTAGCCGCCAAGGAAGATTGCGCCGGCGTGGCGGATTTTCGCGAGCAGCGCCTCGGGATCGGCGACTGCGAGTTCGAGGTGTTCGGGCGCGATGCGGTTGACGAGCGCGCACGCCTCCTCGAGATCGCGTACTTCGATTAGCGCGCCGCGTTTTTCGAGCGCGGCCCTGATCACGTCGCGGCGCGGCATGGCGGACAACTGCCGCTCGATACTGGCGGCGACCTGGTCGATAAACCGCGCCTCGGGCGCAAGCAGGATCGCCTGCGCCAGCTCGTCATGCTCGGCTTGCGAAAACAGATCCATCGCGATCCAGTCGGGATCGACCGTGCCGTCGCATATCACCGCGATTTCCGAGGGCCCCGCCACCATGTCGATGCCGACTACGCCGAACACACGGCGCTTGGCGGCCGCAACATAGGCGTTGCCCGGACCGACGATCTTGTCGACCGGCGGCACGGTGGGCGTGCCGTAAGCGAGCGCGCCGACCGCCTGCGCGCCGCCGATCGCGAATGCGCGGTCGACTCCGGCGAGCGCCGCCGCCGCCAGCACCAGCTGGTTTTTTTCCCCGCCGGGCGTCGGCACCACCATCACGATCTCCCCGACTCCGGCCACGCGCGCCGGCAGCGCGTTCATCAGCACCGACGACGGATACGCGGCCTTGCCGCCCGGCACGTAGATCCCGACGCGGTCGAGCGCGGTCACCTGCTGCCCGAGGCGCGTGCCGTCCGCCTCAATGTAGCTCCACGACCGGGTTATCTGCTGCTCGTGATAAGAGCGCACGCGCGCCGCTGCCTGCTCCAGCGCGCTACGGCTGGCGGCGGGCAACGTCGCCAGCGCGCGCTGCATCTCGTCGCGCGTCAATTCGAGTTCCGCGACAGATGCGGCCTGGACGCGATCGAAGCGCCGCGTGTAATCGAGCACCGCCGCGTCGCCACGCTGTTTCACGTCCTCGAGGATGCCGGCGACCGCGGCATCGACGGCGGAATCCTGGGCGCCCTGGAACGCGAGCAGCGCCGAAAAGCGGGCCTCGAAATCGCTCGCGCGGGATTCGAGCCGTTGCAGCGCGATCATCTATTTCACCGCGCGCGTCAAGGCATCGAGCACGGGCTGAATGACCGCGCGCTTCAATTTAAAGGCAGCCTGGTTGACGATCAGGCGCGCGCTGACCTGCGCGACCTCTTCCACCGCGACGAGATCGTTGGCTTTCAGCGTGTTGCCGGTGCTGACCAGATCGACAATCGCTTCCGCCAGCCCCGTGAGAGGCGCGAGCTCCATCGAGCCATAGAGCTTGATCAAATCGACGTGCACGCCTTTCGCCGCGAAATGCTCGCGCGCGATTTGCAGGTATTTGGTGGCAACGCGCAGCCGCGCACCCTGGCGCACGGCCTGCTCGTAATCGAAGCCCTTGCGCACCGCGACCACCAGCCGGCAGCGCGCGATCCCGAGATCGAGCGGCTGGTACAGTCCGCTGCCGCCGTGTTCGGCGAGCACGTCCCCTCCTGCGACACCCAGGTCCGCCGCGCCATACTGCACATAGGTCGGCACGTCGGTCGCGCGCACGATGATGAGCCGCACGCCGGCATTCGAAGTCGCGATGATCAGCTTGCGAGAGCTGTCGGGATCTTCGGACGCGACGATGCCCGCCGCCTTCAGCAGCGGCAGGGTCTCGTCAAGGATGCGTCCTTTGGACAGCGCGATGCTGATCACGATTTCTGTGCCACATAAATGAAAAAAACATTTTACTGCAAAGCACGCGAAGGATCGCGCCTACGCTACCGCTGTAGGGTGCGCTTGCGCACCATCCGGCAATCGGTGCGCAAGCGCACCCTACTCCTTGTCCTTGATTTTCCTCCGCGCCCTTTGCGTCCTTCGCGTTTCAGCTTTCTTTGTTCTATCGCACGCGCCGGACGCGTGCGCCGAGCCTGGAGAGTTTCTCCTCGATCGATTCGTAGCCGCGATCGAGATGGTAAACGCGCTCGATCGTGGTTTCGCCACGCGCAATCAACCCCGCCAGCACCAGGCTCGCTGAGG
>JACPTJ010000348.1 GCA_016192835.1 Betaproteobacteria bacterium | reverse complement strand
CGCTTTCCATTTTCGACGCCGCCTCGCGCTACCGCCGCGACAACGTACCGCTGGTCGTGGTCGGCGGCGCCGAATACGGGGCCGGGTCTTCGCGCGACTGGGCGGCCAAGGGCACGCGGCTGCTTGGCATCCGCGCCGTGGTCGCGGAAAGCTTCGAGCGCATCCATCGCTCGAATCTGGTCGGCATGGGTGTGCTGCCGCTGCAGTTTGCGCCAGGCGTCACGCGCAAGACGCTCGCGCTCGATGGCAGCGAAGTTTTCGATTTCTCCGGTTTCGCCGCGGATCCGGCGCCGCGGCAAGCCGTGCAGTGCACGATCACGCGCAGCGATGGTTCGCGCATCGCGATCACCCTGCTCGCGCGGCTCGACACGCATCACGAAGTCGAGTATTACCGGCATGGCGGCATACTTCATTACATTCTGCGCAGCAGACTCAAAACCGAATGAGGCATTCATGAACGCACGCACGCAATTACGCAAGCTGCTCAGCGCGCCCCGTTATCTGATCGCGCCCGGCGCCTATGACACGCTGACCGCACGGCTGGTGCAGGCCGCCGGCTTCGATGCGGTTTATCTCACCGGCGGCGGCTACTCGCGCGCCAGCGGTTATCCCGACGTCGGCCTGTTGACCATGACCGAGAACCTGCTGTTCATCGCGCGCACGGTCGAGGCCGTGGATATTCCGGTCATCGCCGACATGGACACCGGTTACGGCAATGCGGTCAACGTGGTGCGCAGCATGCGCGAGTACGAGAAGAGCGGCGTTGCCGCGTTCCATATCGAAGACCAGGTCAGCCCGAAGAAATGCGGGCACTATGAAGGCAAGCAGGTCATCAGCACGGCGGAAATGGTCGGCAAGATCAAAGCCGCAGTCGACACGCGCCGCGACGCGGACCTCGTTATCATCGCGCGCACCGATTCCCGTGCCAGCGAGGGCCTGCAGGCTGCAATCGACCGCATGAATGCCTATCTCGAGGCCGGCGCCGATCTCGGTTTTGTCGAAGCGCCGCAATCGAAAGAGGAGCTCGCCGCCATACCGCAAGCGCTGAGCAAACCCGCGGTGGCCAACATTTTCGAAGGGGGCAAGACCCCGCCGCTGCCGGCGCGCGAACTCGAAGCGATGGGATTCCGGCTCGGGATCTACCCGTCGCAGACGCACCGCGCGGCGATCGCCGCCGCGAAGAAGGTACTCGCCGTGCTCAAGCGCGACGGCGACACCAGCGCCATCGAGCACGAACTGGCGACCTTCAACGACCGCGAAGAGGCGGTCAACGCCGGACGGTGGCGCGCCATCGAGCAGAAATATATGAAATGAGCTGGAAACCGGAAGCGGACGAACTCGATCAGCGCCACCGCTGGGCGGAGGCGCTCGGCGGCGAGGAGTCGATCAAGCGCCACCACGCGCAGGGCCGGCTTACGGTGCGCGAGCGCATCGCGGGGCTGCTCGACCCCGGCTCGTTTCACGAAGTCGGCAAACTGACCGGCAACGCGGCTTACACCGGCGGCAAGCTCGCCAAAGTCGTGCCGGCGCCGTACGTGATGGGGCTCGGCACTCTCGCCGGCCGCCAGATCGCGATCGGCGGCGAGGATTTCACGGTACGCGGCGGTACCAGTTGGGGAGGCACGCGCCGCAAAGGCGGCCAGGGCGGCTTCGTCGAAGATCTCGCGCACGAGTACCGGATTCCGCTCATCAACCTGATCGACGGCGCAGGCGGCACCGTGTCCTCGGCCAAGAAGCGCGGCTATACGGTGTTTCCCGGCGTGCACGGCTTCGAGCGCTCGGTCGAACTGCTCGGTGAAGTGCCGGTAATCAGCGCGGTCCTCGGCACCGCGGCGGGCGGCCCTGCCGGCCGCGCGATTCTGTCGCACTGGTCGGTGATGGTCATAGGCACGAGCCAGATTTTCGCCGCGGGACCGCCGGTGGTCGAGCGCTCGCTCGGCGAGAAAGTCGACAAGGAAGCGCTCGGCGGCGCGCACGTCGCGGTCGACCTGGCGGGCACGGTGGACAACGTGGTGGCGAACGAAACCGCATGCTTCGCCGCGATCAAGCGCTTCCTGTCGTATATGCCACAGAACGTCTGGCAGTTGCCGCCGGTGCTGCCGTGCGACGATCCGGTCGACCGCCGCGACGAAGCGCTGCTCGGAATCGTGCCGCGCGAGCGGCGCCAGGCCTACGACATGAAAAAACTCGTCACGATGATCGTCGATCGCGATTCGGTGTTCGAGATCCAGCCGACGTTCGGACGCTCGGTGATCACCTGCCTCGCGCGCATGGACGGCAAGGTGGCCGGCGTGATCGCCAACAACCCGCTGGTGTATGGCGGCGCCATGGACGTCAAAGCGGCAAGAAAACAGACGCACTTCATGGAGATGTGCGACACGTTCCACATTCCGCTGATCTTCCTTGTCGACGTGCCCGGCTTCATGGTCGGCACGCAGGCCGAAATGGCGGCGACGCTGCGCGAAGGCATGCGCGCGGTCTACGTCGGGCTGCAGCTCACGGTGCCGATGCTGACGGTGGTGATCCGCAAGTGCTACGGCATGGCCGGCATGGGCACCACCGACAAGAACGGGCTCGATCTGAAAATCGCCTGGCCGTCCGCCGAATGGGGCTCGCTGCCGGTCGAAGGCGGCGTGGCCGCCGCCTACCGGCGCGAAATCGAGGCGGCGCCCGATCCCGCTCTGCGCGTACAGGAAATCGAAGCAGAGCTGCGCAGGTTTGCGTCGCCGATCTTGACTGCCGAGGCGTTCGCAGTCGAGGACGTGATCGACCCGCGCGATACGCGGCCCTATTTGTGCCGCTTTATCAATGCGATGCAGGGCAAGCTTGCGACCAGCGTCGGGCCCAAATATAAATGCGGGGTGCGCCCGTAAAAACAATCATGCTAGGCTAAACACATAACAAGCTGTAACCCTGTCAACCAGAGGAGGATTTATCATGCGCACAGTAAGACTGCTGTTGTTGTTCGTGGTGGCGTCCGCCGCAGGCATCGGTTCGATGCCGGTCACGGCCGCCGAGGTATCCGAGATCAAGATCGCGCAGCAGTTCGGCATCGGTTACCTGCCGCTCACCCTCATGAAGACTAACGGCCTCGTAGAAAAGCATCTCAAGGCCGCGGGCCTCGCCGATACCAAAGTCACCTGGTTGGTGCTTGCGTCCGGACAGCCGATGAACGACGCGCTGCTCTCCGGCAGCCTGCATGTGGCCTCGGGAGGCGTAGCCCCATTCCTGATTCTGTGGGACCGCACGCGCGGCGCGCTCAACGTCAAGGCGGTGGCGGCGTTGTCCTCGATGCCGATGTACCTCGTCACCAACAACCCGAACGTGAAATCGATCCGGGATCTCGGCGAAAATGACCGCATCTCGATGGCGGGCGCCGGCACTTCGATTCAGACGATCGTGCTGCAAATGGCGGCGGCGAAGGAGTTCGGCGAGGCCAACTACAACAAGTTCAGCACGCTCTACCGCAACCTGTCGCATCCCGACGGTCTCGCGGCGTTCCTGTCGGGCAAGGAAATCACGGCTTACTTTTCGTCGCCGCCGTTTCAGTACCAGGCGCTCCAAAAACCCGGCGTGCGCCGGATCCTGAACTCGTACGACCTGTCGGGCGGCCCCGCGACTTTCCTGGTGGCGTGGGCGACCGGCAAGTTCCGCGACGAAAATCCAAAAACCTTTCAGGCGTTCTTCAATGCCTACAGGGAAGCGACCGATTTCATCAACGCCAACAAGCGCACCGCGGCCGAAATCTACGTCAGGGAGACCAAGGACAAGAGCGGCGTCGAGGGTATCGAGAAGATGCTCAACGATCCTGAAATCAGGATCACGATGACGCCGGAGCAGACTCTTCCGATCGCCCACTTCATGAGCAAGGTCGGCACGCTCAAAGGGAAAGCCGGCTCGTGGAAGGATCTGTATTTCCCCGAGTTGCACAACCTGCCGGGAAGCTGACGCGCGTTTTCACGAGGGATGAGGGATGGGTGCAGAATTCGACCAACTGCGGCAATGGGTCGGCCGCAAAGAGAGCCTAACCGACACGATCACCGCGTGGCCGGTCGCGGCGTTGAGCGCGACGCTCGATCGCAAGGACCCCGGGCCCCGGCACGGCGACGCGCTGCCACCGGGCTGGCACTGGCTGTATTTTCTCGAAACGAAACCCGCCTCGGAACTCGGTCCCGACGGCCATCCGAAACGCGGCGGCTTCCTGCCGCCGGTGCCGCTGCCGCGCCGCATGTGGGCGGGTGGCCGCATCGAGTTTCTGCAACCGTTGCGCATCGGTGATGCGGTCCGCCGCGACTCCGAAATCATCAGCGTCGAATCCAAGCACGGCCGCAGCGGCGACCTGGTGTTCGTGACCGTGCGCCATACGGTCAGCACCGGCGATGAAATCGCGGTGCGCGAAGAACACGACATCGTTTATCGCGACGCCGCGAAGCCCGGCGAGCCGCCTCCCCAGGGGAAACCGGCACCTGCGAATGCAGCGTGGCGGCGCGCATTGGTCGGCGATCCGGTGCTGCTGTTCCGCTATTCGGCGCTGATCTTCAACGCCCACCGCATTCACTACGACCTCGATTACGCGAGGGAAGAGGAACACTACCCGGGCCTGATCGTGCATGGCCCGCTGCAAACGACGCTGCTGCTCGATTTATGCCGCCGGCACGAGCCGCGTCCGGTGCAACGGCTCGAGTACCGCGCGCTGCATCCGGTGTTTCATACCGAGCGCTTCACCGTGAACGGCAATCCGGGAGCGGACGGCGCGAGTGCCGACTTGTGGACCGCGAATGCCGCGGGCAATTACGCCATGACGGGAACGGCGGTGTTTTGATATCCGGTTTCCTGAGGGAGAAGTGCGCATGAAAGTCTACAGACTCGACCCGGTCGGCACTCTCGACGGTCTGAAGCTTGGCGACGAGCAGGACCGCCGCCCCGGCCCGAGGGAAATTGCGATCCGCATCCGCGCGACTTCGCTCAATTACCGCGACCTCAAGGTCGCCACCGGCGCCTATGAGCGCACGGCAATCAAGCCGCGGCCGATTCCGCTTTCTGACGGTGTCGGCGAAGTCGTGGAAGCCGGCCCCGGCGTCTCGCGCGTAAAGGTTGGCGATCGCGTCGCGGCGATCTTCGTGCAGCGCTGGCTCGCCGGGCGTATCGATCCAGCATACGCATCCTCTTCGCTCGGCGGCCCATCGGATGGAGTGTTGGCCGAGCGTATCGTGCTCTCGGAAGAAGGCGTCGTCTCAATTCCCGCACACCTCACCTTCGAGGAGGCGGCCACGCTGCCGTGCGCGGCGGTTACCGCATGGCACGCGCTGTTTGCCCGTGGGAAGCTGACTGCAGGCGAGACCGTGCTGACGTTGGGCACCGGCGGCGTGTCGCTATTCGCGGCGCAGTTCGCGCGCATGGCCGGGGCGCGCGTGATCGTCACCTCGGGCAGCGAAGAGAAGATCGCGCAGCTCAAGGCAATGGGTGTCACCGACGTGGTGAACTATCTCGCCACGCCCGACTGGGAGCACGCGGTAATGGATCTGACCGGCGGACAGGGCGCCGACCACGTGGTCGAGTTGGGCGGCGCGGGAACGTTCAGGAAATCGCTCCTCGCGCTTCGAGTGGGCGGGCGGCTTTATGCAATCGGCAATCTCGCGGGCGAGGCCCAGATCAACCCGCAGATGATCCTCGCCAAGCGCGCCAACGTGCACGGCATCCAGGTCGGCAGCCGCGAGATGTTCGAAGCGATGAACCGGGCCATAGCTCAAGCGCAGCTCAAACCGGTCATCGACCGGCGGTTCGAGTTCGGGGATGCCCGGGCGGCCTATGACTATCTCGCCAGCCGCGCGCACTTCGGCAAGATCGTCATCCGCGGCCCCGCGGAAAGTCACTGATCCCGTGAGATCAAGCCTTACCGACAGCTTCGGAAACGGATTCCTGATCTACGCCCGTAGGGTAACGGCGAAAAAATTCTGAATCATCGTATCGGCCCAGGCCACGCAAAAACGTGCAAAAGATTTCGAACCTTGAGACCGGCGAGCGGGTCCAAGGTGTAGAAAGGAAACTCAACATGAAACCGAATATTGCAATTCCGCTGCTCCTGGCTGCCGCACTGGCTTTCGGCTGCGCCGAGATGGGTTCGCTGGGCGGGACTAAATACGGTGAAACCTCCGGCACGGTCGCTGGCCAGGCGGATCGCAACGGCAACATCACAGCCATCGAAGTCATCAAAGTGGACGATGACTACAAGCTTGGTGTCGGCACAGCCGTCGGCGCAGTGGCCGGTGGCCTGTTGGGCTCGCAGATCGGTAGCGGGTCGGGCTCGACTGTCGCCGCGGTTGCCGGTGCTGCGGTGGGTGCCGCGGCTGGCACTTATGCGGAAAGCAAGTTGAAAAAGAAAGACGCCCAGCGCGTGACAGTGCAGATGAGAACCGGCGGCCAGGTGACCATCGTGCAGCGCGTGGATAGCCGGCTCAGCAACGGCATGAACGTGCGAGTCGAGGGTAGCGGCGAGACTGCGCGAGTGGTGCCGCGGTAGGATCGGAGCGCGGCCCGCAACGAATCGCGTTTTCTATTCGAGCTTGAAGAAGCATTTCAAGATACTGATCGCCCTGTGCAGGTATGATCGCCGGAGTTAAGCGGGTGTGAGGTGGCAGCGGTCATTGAACAGAGAAAGGAAAGGACCGTAGGAATCGAAGCCGACAATGCAGATACTGGTCGCGCCTATTCTGAACCGGCCAAGTTGTGTCGCCGGGATACCGACTGCGGCACAAAGAATCGAGGCGATTACGAAGTAGTGGCTTACCACCACGATCGCGCCGTCCTGGTGCTTCTCGACCTTCTCCAGAATTGCGGTCCAGGCACGGTTTTGAAGCTGGTCGCAGGATTCGCCGCCGCAGCTCTTAAAAAGAAGCTCGTCTTCATCTCCGCCCTTGACGAGCTTCTGTAAACGGGACCCGATGTCCCTTATTGCCGCTCCTTCCAGTGTGCCGCAGTTGATCTCACGGAAAGCCGGTTCCTCGATTACATCGAGATTATGGCCATCGGCAATCCACTGAGCGGTGCCCATTGCCCGGCTCAACGGGCTGGAATAGACGGCCTTGATATTTTCTTTTTTCAATCGTTCCGCAAGCGAGCGGCACTGCCGCTCTCCTTCCTCATCGAGAACCGTATCGTTGTTCCCGCCCTGAATGCGGCGTGATTGATTCCAGCTTGTCTGACCGTGTCTTACCAGTATGACCTTCGTCACATCGGCCTTCTTTTCCCCCCTCACGTTCTACTCGATCCTGAGACCGGCCCGGTGGATCACCGGCGTCCAGCGCGCGATCTCCGCTTTCAGGTGCGCGGTGAACTGCTCGGGTGTGCTGCCGACGGGCTCGATACCGAGCGCGAGCAACTTCTCTCGCGTCTCCGGAGCCGAGACAGCCTTTGCGATCTCGCCGCTCAACTGGTTCGCGATCGCCACTTGCAAGCGCGCCGGTCCAAGCACGCCATACCAGGTCGCTACTTCGTAGCCTGGATAACCCAGCTCGGCGACGGTCGGCACATCAGGTAGCGCGGCGGAGCGTTTCGCGGTCGAGACCGCGAGCACCTTGAGCCGACCGGAACGGATGAACGGCATGCTCG
>JACPTJ010000005.1 GCA_016192835.1 Betaproteobacteria bacterium | reverse complement strand
CAGCACCGAGATGACGAATGCTGCAAAAAAAGCTGTCACTACGACGTCGTGATACGCCGTCAATACCAGCCACAACTGGAGCACGATGAGGACGATCTTGCTGGCCTCGGCCCTGACGAGCGTCCTGAGCGTCTGCCCTGCGGACTTTGCCGTGCTGCCCGAAACCATCATCGCGTAGACCCACCCCGCCGTGACGTTGATCAAGCCGCCCAGCAGCGCGGAAATCGCGCCGGGCATTCCGGCCCACCAACCTGCAGCCAGCGTAAGCGCCACAGCGACATAAACCTGCCACCGCAGCACCGTTCGGAGAGGCTTGCTCGCGATGCTGACCAGAGCAAACTTGTTGATTGTACTCAACTTCGTCGTTTCACGTCAAACCGTTTTGCGTTGCAGCAATCAAGTTGCATCAACGCATGAGGCGCGCCAGGAGACCGTCCAGTTGCGCGAGGCTCGTGTAGTCGATTACGAGCGCGCCGCGGCCTTTACTTCCCGACCTGATCGTCACCCGGGTGCCGAGTTTTTGCGCGAGTTCTTCCTGCAACCGCAGGACATCGCGATCGGTAACGCGCCGGATTTTCCTGCCCGCTGCACCGCTCATCAAGCGCGCGACCAGGCGCTCGGTCTCGCGTACCGAGAGGCTGCGCGCCGCAACGCCGCGCGCGGCTTCGATCTGCTGAATCCCGGACAACGCCAGCAGCGCGCGTGCGTGCCCCATTTCGAGCTTGCCCTGCTGCAGTAATTCGCGCACTGGCGCGGCGAGTGTGAGCAAGCGCAGCAGATTGGTGACCGCGCTGCGGGAGCGGCCGACCATTTCCGCCGCCCTCTCGTGCGTAATGCCGAATTCGGTGATCAGGCGCTGAATGCCGTTCGCCTGTTCGAGCGGATTGAGATCTTCACGCTGGATGTTTTCGATGAGCGCCATCGCCAACGCCGCGCTGTCCGATACCGCGCGCACCAGCGCCGGTACTGTACTGAGACCGGCGAGACGTGCCGCGCGCCAGCGTCTCTCGCCGGCGATGATTTCATAACGCCCGGCGCTGAGCGGCCGCACCAGAATCGGCTGCATCACGCCCTGGGTCTTGATCGAATCGGCGAGTTCCCTCAGCGCCGCTTCATCCATGCGCGTGCGCGGCTGATACTTGCCGGGCTGCAACAAGTCGGTGGTCAGCTCGACCAGTTGATCCGGGCTTGCCGCAGCGGGTTCGTCTTCGCCCAGCAGCGCATCAAGGCCGCGACCCAAACCTTTCATTTTCGCCATCGTGGATCTCCCTAGGCGCCCTGCGCCACGCGATTCAACATTTCGCCGGCGAGTGCCAGATAGGCCTGCGCGCCCTTGGAGGTCTTATCAAATCCGAGTGCCGGCACGCCATGGCTCGGCGCTTCGGCCAATCGGACATTGCGCGGAATCACCGTGCGGTAGACCTTGTCGCCGAAATGCTGCTGCAACTGCGCCGAAACCTGCTGCGCGAGCGTGTTGCGCGAGTCGTACATGGTGCGCAGCAGACCCTCGATTTGCAGCTGCGGGTTCAAGTGCGCGCGAACTTTCTTGATTGTCTGCACCAGGTCGCTCAAGCCTTCGAGCGCGTAGTACTCGCACTGCATCGGGATCAACACCGCCTGCGCGGCGCACAGTCCGTTGACGGTGAGCAAATTCAGCGCCGGCGGACAGTCGATCAGTATGAAATCGTAGTCGCTCTCGAGCGTGGCAAGCGCGGATTTGAGCCGGGTTTCGCGGTGTTCGAGACCCACCAGTTCAATTTCGGCGCCGGCGAGTTCGCGATTCGCGGGCGCCACGTCGTAGTTGCCGCTGGTCGAGGTCGCGCGCACAGTGCGGATATCGGCCTCGCCGAGCAAAACGTGATAAATGGTCTGCGCGAGCTGGCGCTTGTCGATGCCGCTGCCCATGGTGGCATTGCCCTGCGGATCAAGATCAACCAGCAGTACGCGCTGCTTGGTTGCTGCAAGACTGGCCGCGAGATTGACACTGGTCGTGGTCTTGCCAACGCCGCCTTTCTGGTTGGTAATCGCGAGGATTTTCGCCATCGCGCTAACGCACCGGACTGAGCAAAACTAGATGACGCTCGGCGCGCATTCCCGGCACTTGAAGCGGGACCACGCCTCGCAGCTTGAATCCACCCGGCAATTGAGCCAGTTCTTCATGCGGGTAGAGCCCTTTCATTGCTGCGACGATTCCGTCTGCGGCGCACAGGCGCCCGGCGAGCTTTAGAAACTCGGACAGGTCGGAAACCGCGCGCGAAATCACCAACTCGAACTCGCGCTGCGGTTGCCAAGTTTCAACGCGCTCACACACCACCTCGGTGTTGCTGAGTCCGAGTTCGATCGTGGCCTGACGCAGGAACGCCGCTTTCTTGTGATTGCTGTCGAGCAGCGTCACGCGGGCCTGCGGCCACACCAGTGCGAGCGGGATCCCGGGCAAGCCCGCGCCGCTGCCGACGTCAAGTATCGTCCGGGCATCGAGATGTGGTACCACTGCTAAGCAATCCAGTAAGTGATCGCTTACCATTCTCGTGCTTACACGAACCGCCGTGAGGTTGTGGACGCGGTTCCATTTTTCGATCAACGCCAGGTAATCGAGCAGTTTGCGCTGGGTTGCTGCCGGCACGCGCAACCCGAGCTCGGCGAGGCCCTGCGCGAGTTTCTCGGCAAGGCTCATGCAATTTTTTGCGCCGCCCCGAAGCCGCGTTTCAGATGCACCAGCAACAACGAAATGGCCGCCGGCGTGACGCCGGAGACACGCGCCGCCTGCCCGAGTGTTTCCGGACGATGCTGATTCAGTTTCTGCTGCACCTCGATCGAGAGTCCGCGCACTTCCCGATAGTCGAGAGTGGCAGGCAACCGCGTCGTTTCGTAGGCTTCCTGGCGCGTAACTTCGTCTTGCTGCCGCTCGATGTAACCCTGGTATTTGCACTGGGTTTCGACTTGTTCGGCGACCAGCCCGTCGCTGACCGCGGGACCCGCTCCCGGCAGCGTCATCAATACGGGATACGACACGCCCGGCCGCCGCAGCAAATCCTGCAGCGTGTATTCGCGTTCGATAGACTGCCCCAGCACGCGCTCGCATTCGTGTTGCGCAATCGATTTCGGGTTGACCCAGGTCGATTTAAGCCGCTCGGTTTCGCGCGCCACCGCCTCGCGCTTGCGTTCGAAATGCTGCCAGCGCCGATCGTCGACGACGCCGAGCCGGCGGCCGATTTCGGTCAACCGCATGTCGGCGTTGTCTTCGCGCAGACTCAGACGGTATTCGGCGCGGCTGGTGAACATCCGGTACGGCTCGGACACACCGCGCGTGATCAAATCATCGACCAGCACGCCGAGATAAGCTTCGTTGCGCCGCGGACACCACCCGGGTTCGTTGGCGACAAAACGCGCGGCGTTGATGCCGGCGAGCAACCCTTGCGCCGCCGCCTCCTCGTAGCCAGTGGTGCCGTTGATCTGGCCGGCAAAAAACAGCCCTTTGATCGCTTTGGTTTCGAGCGAGCTGTGCAGGCCGCGCGGATCGAAATAATCGTATTCGATCGCATAACCGGGGCGCGTGATGTGCGCGCGCTCGAGCCCCTTGATCGAGCGCACGAGCGCGAGCTGAACGTCGAATGGCAAGCTGGTGGATATGCCATTGGGATAAAACTCGTTCGATGTCAACCCTTCGGGCTCGAGGAAAATCTGGTGCGTGGCCTTGTCCGCAAACCGCGTGATCTTGTCTTCGAT
>JACPTJ010000004.1 GCA_016192835.1 Betaproteobacteria bacterium | reverse complement strand
CCGCTACCCCCTCCCCGGCCGCCGGCGCGCCCTCGTCAAAGCTTGAAGGGCTCGGCCGCAGCGCTGCAGCCGCCTTTGAGCAGAGCGTTGCGCTGCTCGGCTTCGTCGGCGAAAGTGCCCTCGCGCTTGCGGGCAGTTTCGCGCACCCGTCGCGCTTCAGATGGCGTCCGGTCCTGTACAACATACGCAGCGCCGGATTCGACGCCTTGCCCATCGTCGGGCTGCTGTCGTTCCTGCTCGGAATCGTGGTCGCCTACCAGGGCGCCGCCCAGCTCAGGCAATACGGCGCCAACATTTTCGTGGTCGATCTCGTCGGTTTGTCGATGCTGCGCGAGTTCGCGCCGCTACTCACCGCCATCATCGTCGCCGGACGCTCGGGTTCCGCCTACGCCGCGCAAATCGGCACGATGGCCGTGACCGAAGAAATCGACGCCATGCGCACCATCGGAATCGCGCCGCTGGATCTGCTGGTTCTGCCGAAGATCATCGCGCTCGCGATTGCGCTGCCCCTGTTGACCGTGTTCGCAGACGTGCTCGGCGTGTTCGGCGGCATGATCATGGCGAGCTCGCAGCTCGGCGTCGGTTTCGACGAATTTCTCGACCGCCTTGTCAAGGCCGTCAGCATTACGTCGTACATGGTCGGCATCGGCAAAGCGCCGGTATTCGCCGTCATCGTCGCCGTGGTCGGCTGCTTTCAGGGCTTCCGCACCAAAGGCGGCGCCGACAGCGTCGGCCGCCAGACCACGCGCAGCGTCGTTCAGTCGATCTTCCTCGTGATCGTTGCCGACGCCCTCTTCTCGATCGCCTTCAGCGCGCTGGATCTCTAGGATGACAGCCCCCACAGCGGTTATCGAGATCAGCAAGGTGTCGACGCGCTTCGGCAATCATGTCGTGCATTCCGAACTCGATCTCGAAGTGCGGCGCGGGGAAGTTTTCGCGTTGGTTGGCGGCAGTGGCTCCGGCAAATCGACGCTGCTGCGCGAAATGATCCTGCTGCGACGCCCGGACTCCGGCTCCATCCGGGTGCTCGGCGTCGACCTGCAGAAGCTCGACGATGACGCAGCCCTCGCGCTGCGCCAGCGCTGGGGTGTGATGTTCCAGCACGGCGGCTTGTTCGGCTCGCTGACGGTGCGCGAAAACATCGGCTTGCCGCTGCGCGAGCACACCGGGCTTGCCGATGCGCTGATCGATGAGATCGCGGCGTGGAAGCTCGCCATGACCGGTCTCGAGCCTGAGGCCGGCGCGAAGTATCCGTCCGAATTGAGCGGCGGCATGATGAAGCGCGCCTCGCTGGCCCGCGCGCTGGCGCTCGACCCGGAGCTGCTGTTTCTCGACGAACCGACCGCAGGTCTCGATTCGCACAGCGCCGGCGGCGTCGATGAACTCGTGCGCAAGCTGCGCGAGCTGTTCGGCCTCACCATCGTCATGATCACTCACGACCTCGACCTGTTGTGGCAGGTTGCCGACCGCGTCACCGTCCTCGCCGACGGCAGGGTGCAAGGAATCGGCTCCATGTCCGAGCTCTCGCACATGGACAATCCCGCCATCCGGCAATTCTTCGACGGCCCGCGCGGGAGAGCGGCACAGCAACCGGAAAAGCAGCAGGCCGGGGGGCATGGCAGCGGCACAATCGCGGGGCCATCATCGAAACGAAGGTGAACTATGCGCTCGTCGGCGCGTTCGTGCTCGTGCTCGGCGCCGTGCTGATCGCCGGCGTGCTGTGGCTCGCCTCGGGCGGCGCTATCCAGAAGAAATACGACCTGTATCTTGCGATCATGGATGAATCGGTGGCCGGTCTCAACGTGAATGCGCCGGTCAAATACAACGGTGTCGACGTGGGCAAAGTGCGGCAAATTCAGCTCGACCCTGGCAACCCGGAACGGGTAAACCTGCTCTTCGCCATCGAGCGTGGCACGCCGATCAAGGAGAACACGGTCGCGGTTCTGAAAATCCAGGGCCTGACGGGCATCGCCTATGTCGAGCTCAGCGGCGGCACCCCGGATGCGCCGCTGTTGCGCGCGGCCGCGGGAAGCGAGTACCCGGTGATCCGCACCAAGGCTTCACTCAGCGCCCGGTTGGAGAACGTGCTGACGACCGTGCTGGCAAAGCTGGAAAGCACATCGAACAACATCAATGCCATACTCAGCGACGAGAACCGGGAGGCATTCACCCGCGCACTCGCCGCCATCGCCACCGTGGCGCAGACCATCGCCGAACGCAAGGACGCGCTCGACGCGGGCATCGCCAATGCCGCCCGCACTTTCGAAAACGCTTCCCGTGCAACGGCGCGGATCGAACCCCTGATCGATCGCATCGGACGCAGCGCCGACGCCGTCGAGAAAATGGGCAACGAGGTCGCCAGCACGAGTGCCAGCGCCGGAAGGACGGTGGATTCGGTCGGCGCCGATGTCAAACGCTTCACCGCGGAAACCCTGCCTGAACTGGAACGCCTGCTCGGCGAGTTGAGCGTTCTGGCGGGTTCGCTGCGCCGCCTGAGCGAGCAACTGGGTCGCGACCCGCGCGGCATTCTTTTCGGCCGCAAGGTGGTCCCCGAAGGGCCGGGAGAAACAGCAACGGAGCCACGCAAGCCATGAACAACAGTTCTGTCACCCACTCGTGCCGGCTCATTGCCGCCGGCCTGTCTCTCATGGTGCTCGGCGCATGCGGCGGACTGCGCCCAGCGGCAACGCCGCATCCGGCCTTCTATTCGCTCGATGGCACGCGCGGCGCAGTGCCGGCGGAAGCGCCGGCAGCAGCACCGACATTGATAGTCAATCCTCCGCACTCGGCTGCCGGCTTTGACAGCCCGCGCATCATCTACGTGCGCGAGACCCACAAGCTCGAATACTTCGCGCACAGCGAGTGGATAGATCCGCCGGCGCGGATGCTCGCGCCGCTGCTGGTCGCCGCCGTCGAGAGCACCGGCGCATTTCGCGCCGTCGTGCTCACGCCCAGCGCCGCGACCGGCGACTTGCGGCTCGATACCGAGATCATACGTCTGCAACACGAATTCGTCGCCCGGCCCAGCGCCGTGCGTTTCACGCTCCGCGCCTATCTCGTGGACGACAAGACGCGCCGCGTGCTTGCTTGGCGCGAGTTCGATACCGCCGTTCCCGCCGCGAGCGACGACCCTTATGGGGGCGTGGTGGCGGCCAACCGCGCCGTGCAGAATGTACTCGAAAACCTTGCCGTTTTCTGCGCCGAGGCCGCGCGCGCCGCGCCCATGGCAAAATAAGCAAAGGAGACAAACGCAAATGAATCCCGCAAAAATCATTGGAATCATTCTGATCGCGGCGGGTTGCCTTGGCCTCGCGTACGGCGGATTCAGTTATACGAAGGAAACCACCGGCGTGAAGCTGGGCCCGCTGGAATTCAAGGTCGAAGAGAAGGAAACGGTAAACGTCCCGCTGATCGTCAGCGGCGCAGCAGTCGCGATCGGCGTGTTCCTGATCGTTGGCGTCGGCCGCAAATAACGATGGCGCGGGACTAAAGCAACCGCCCCCACACCCGCGCCATCCATTCCTTGAACCGGAGCAAAATCGGCCGGCGTTCCCAGTGTTCCGGATCGATTGCCTCCGACGCCTGGAGGTCCTTGGCGAATACGGCCTCCATCTTCCGGGCGAATTCACGGCCGAGGATCACCACATTGATCTCGTCGTTGTCCAGGAAGCTGCGCCAATCCAGATTGGTCGACCCGACAGTCGACCAGACCCCGTCGATAAGCGCCGTTTTGGAGTGCAACAGCGCGCCCGTGCGCTCGTAGATCTTGACGCCGGCATTCAGCAGGGTGGAATAGTGCGAGCGCCCGGCGTGAAATACGACTGCGAAGTCGGATTCACTCGGCAATATCAGCTTCACATCGACCCCGCGCCCCGCCGCGTCCATCAATGCCTTCAGCAACTGGGGGTCGGGAACGAAGTACGCGTTGGTCAGATACACGTGCTTCTCCGCGTTGCCGATTGCGGACATCAGCGTGAGGTAAATCAGGCTGTAGGGATCGTCGGGCGTGCTGCCGATGGCACGCACGATTTCGTTTCCCTGGGCTTTCAGCGCGGGAAAATATTCTTTCGGGGCGAGCGGCTTGCCGTGCTGCTTTTCCCATGTGTTCATGAACAGCTTCTGCAGTTTGCCAACCACCGGGCCTTCGATCTGAACCTGGGTATCGCGCCATGCAACAGTGTTCGCGGCCGGTTTCCCGGCCCGCCTGACGACCGATCCCGAAGAATAAACGTTGCTGATATTGATCCCGCCGATGAAGGCGGTCCGCCCGTCGATTACCAGCAATTTGCGATGATCGCGGTTATTGATTAGCCATTGCTTTTTGACCTTGAGCGGATTGATCGGGTTGAATTCGAGAATCTGGATCCCGCCCGCCGTCAGCCGCTCGAAGAAAGCCTTCGGCGTATTGAATGCCCCGACGCTGTCATAGATTACGTTGACCTGAACCCCCCGGCCCTGCTGCTCCAGCAACAAGTCCGCGAACTGCTGTCCTATTTCGTCGCCTTCGATGATGTAGGATTCCAGGTTGATATGGTCGCGGGCTTTGCGGATTGCGGCAAACATCGCCGCGTAGGTAGCCTCTCCGTCCTGCAACAGAGTGACTTTGTTTCCCAGGATGAGCGGGCTTTCGACGATTGCCTCTTCAACGGCGATATGCTTTTCCAGAATATCCAGGTCGCCGGCTTTGCTCTTGAGCCGCGCAAGGATCGCGGCATTTTGCCGCGCGGACAGCGGACCGCGTGCACTCTCGAATCGTGCGGTTTGCACCGTGTGCCGCTCCAGGAGGAGTTGGGTGTCCGGCAGAGTCGCGCAACCTGCGAGCAGGCACAGCGCAATCGTCGCAGTCAGTTCAAAAACGCGTGACATAGGGATCGCTCGACGCCCGTCAAGCCAGCTCGTCGGCAAATCGATGATTGACATCGCGGTGACGGGCCTCGTCCGCGCGGACGGCGACGATGACGTCGCGCAACCGCGCGTTGGGCGCGAGTTTCCAGTAATCGATGGCGATCGTGGGCGCGGGAACGTTGGCGTGGGCGCCGTTGTCCACGCCCGCCAGATACTCGGTGTAGCTGCAGACCGCTTCTTCCTCGAAGTAACCCGATACGCGATGCGCGGTCCTGGGCGACAACAGGTAAAGCAGAAAGAAAAAATTGTAGAAGACGCCCTGCGCCAGCAGAATCAGCAGGCGCTCGAATCCCGAGGGCCGGGCGATGTGAATGAAGGTCATCAGGTGCATGCGTTCGTTTTCCGCTTCATCCAGCAGCGTGCGGATCCAGCCGCGATCGTCTTCCATGCGACGCAGGGAACGCAGATGCTGCAGGGTGCCTCCAACCATGCCCGGTACGGCCGCGATGGTTTCCAGCACGACTGCGCGATGGCCATACCGGCGGGCAAAAAAAGCGTCGGCGAAGAACCGCATAACCCGGGTGAAAGCATAGGCAACCCGGTCGGAAAAATCCTGTGGGGCGTAGTGTCGCTCGAGCGGCGGAGTAATAGGCATGCCTATGCTCCGGCGTCCGGGAAAGCGCCCGGAGGCGGTCTCCTGCCGCGCGGGATCATCCGCCTCGTCCACTAACATCCAAGCCACCTTCCCGACGGCGCCGCCCGCCAACGAGCTGATCACTTCTTCGGCGGCAGGACAAGTGTCCTCTCCTGTTCGCAGACCTGGTCTGCGCGTTCAGGTAATCGGGCTGCTCGCTCTCGAGTTTCAGCTTGCAGGCCCGCTCCCAGATATCGTGGAGTACCGCCAGAAATACCTTCGAATGCTTCATGAGAATTCCACTGGATTGTCAGCCCGAAATTACGCCCTATCCGCATGCGGCTCTGTTCGCTGGCGCACATTACGCCGCACGCAGGTGGGCAAGCACCGCGATGAGATTCCAGCGCAAAGCCGGACGTTTTTTCTTATGTGCGTTACCGTACAGAAGCCCCGGCACGGAAGGGCCACAATGCTTTCCGTGCCCGCCACCGGTCCTTCCCCTCCCTGAAGCCGATTGGCGAGCCAAGGCCCTCGGAGCATGCTCGTGTCCGAGGGCCTTCCTTATTTATGGTTCTGCGAAAAGTTCGTCCCGCGACGTTAAGATCGTCAGTCACAGATAACCCGTCAGGCTTTGATCGAGCCGGAGATGATATGCGCCGCGCGCATGGCGCACGGCGCTCACATTTGACGCGAAATTCGAAACCCGTTCTTGCCTGAGCGCTTGGCCTCGTACAAAGCGGCATCCGCGCTCTTCATCAACGAGTCAGCATCCTCGCCGTCGGCGGGGTAAACACTGACGCCGGCGCTCGCCGTGATGGTGAAACTGCGGTCCTCGATGAGATAGGGTTGCGACACGATTTCGATCAATTTCGCTGATACTGTCTCGACATCGCTTGCGTTCGCGACGTGCCACAGCGCGATCATGAACTCGTCACCCCCGACGCGGGCTACCGTGTCTTCTTCGCGCACCACGGATTCCAGGCGCTGCGCGACGGTTTTCAGCAGAGCGTCTCCGGTGCGGTGGCCTGAAGTGTCGTTGACTTGCTTGAATCCATCGAGGTCCAGATACACCACCGCAATCGCGCTCTTGTTGCGTCGGGCGTTCGCCAACGCGGCCGAAATCCGGTCGGTCAGAAGTCGCCGGTTGCCAAGTCCCGTGAGCGGGTCCTGCTGGGCAAGGATCTCGAGGGCGGTCGCGGCGTTGCGTGCGCTCTCATGCAACAGGCGGATCTCCAGCATGTTGCGAACCCGCGTCAGGACTTCCTCCGCATCGAACGGTTTGGAAATGAAATCCTTCGCGCCGGCTTTGAGGGCATGCAGCTTGTAAGCGGGCTCGGCAGTAACGGCCAGCACCGGAGCGTAGCCATCCGCTTCGATGGCGTTCAGATCCTGCATCACCTGAAAGCCGTTCATTCCCGGCATCTGCAAATCGAGCAGTATCAGCTTGTAGTGGTTGGTGCAATGCAGTTCACAGACCTCATAGGGGTTCGTGGTATACGCAACGTCGTGGTAACCGGCCTCCTCGAGCATCTGTTTGAGCGCGCGGGCGCCTAACTCCTGGTCGTCAACGATCAGAAGTTTGGCGTTCAGAATGTCGGTTTCGCTAACCATCTATCGTTGTCGCATTCCGGAAATCCCGACTGGAACAGCGCTTCCTTTCCACGTGGCGCAAAGTATGGCAAAGCGCCGCTAGCGTGATGACGCTGACCATCCGCCATCCGGGACGCATGCTTCAGCCGGCTTTCACGCCGAACGCGTTGATGGCTTAACCTGCCACAGGGCGTCGATATGGCCCGCGAATTCCTCGCGCGCCGCCGGACTCAATGCCCCCTTGAGCGCGTAGGCTAGCAACCCCGCAGTGCAAAGGAAATAAGCGTAACACCTAAGCACTTGTAGTCCGAGTCCCGGCGCACGCTCCGAAATCGCCTATGTCATTTCGCAACCTGCTGCGCGCTCCGCTTGCTTTTGGCGTGGCACTGATTACCATCGCCGCCGCTTGTCTTAAGCAAGGCCGCGCGACTGGCGCGGTGGCAACCGAGCCGGCGGACGGCCACGACGAAGGCGCCCAGGCACGCGCCGAAGAACTCACTTCTCTCGCCCGGCATCTGCTGACCGCCGGCGAAGAAGAAAAGTCGCGTATTGCGCGTGCTTTGCACGATGGGCTCGGCAGCACCCTTACCGCGGTGAACCTCGATCTCTTCTGGATGCAACAACGGCTGGCGGACCAGCCCGCGATCGCCAGTCGGCTCACGCGGGCGAAGGAGGTGCTCGCGTCAACCGTGGAAATGAATCGTCGCATCGTTCATGAGCTTCGTCCCACGGTGCTCGACACCCTCGGTCTGAGCGCGGCACTCGAATCCCACGCTGCCGATTTTTCGCAGCGCAACGCGGTTCCCGTTGAAGCGGAATTGCCGGACGAAACGCCGGCGCTGAAGGACGGGGCGCCGATCGCGTTGTTCAGGATCTGCGAGGAAGCGTTGACTAACGCCGCGCGTCATGCCCAAGCAACGTCGATCCGGATATCCCTGCGCGAGGAGGCTGCCGGCATCGTTCTGGAAGTCATCGACAATGGCATCGGAATCGATCTGAATGCAGGCGGTGGAGCCCCGGTTTCCATTGGCCTGCTCAGCATGCGCGAACGCGCCGCAGCCATTGGCGGCACGCTCAGCGTCGCACGCGGCGCGGGCGGGCGCGGAACCGTCGTGAGAGTAATTTTGCGCACTAGCCCGTAGTCGCCGCGGCACCCTGCCGTTTCGTCCGTTTGGTCGGACGCGCCCCATGTTTATTGCTTTTTCTTCGGCTCCGGCAGCCCGCCGCCCTTGAATGCCGGATTGGAGTGATCGTTGACCTGCCCCGGCGCCGGCCGGGGAACGGGGTTCGCGTCTGGCGCAACCTTCGGCAGGGGTGGAGTAGGCACCAAGGGGATATCCCGGTTCACCGGTGGCACGGGGGCCGGTGGCCCGTCGTCACGCTTTCCGCACCCTGCCGCTGAAATCAGCGCAAACGCAAGCGCAATGGGGACATAAGCTCTCATTGGGCAATTCCCGAAGTGATCGGGCACATGCTGTAGCAAAGTTTATGCCAGCGCCGGTTCCGCCGCCCGTATCAGGCACAGCCCGACATGACCGGAGGCCAAACATGCCTCATCGGTTTTGGATTTCAATCATGTATAATTTACAACAAGTGCAAATTTTGCAATAAATTCTTCAGGCCGTCTG
>JACPTJ010000332.1 GCA_016192835.1 Betaproteobacteria bacterium | reverse complement strand
GCGAGGCAGACCGGTACCGCCGTGGTCGTGATGCGTGACGGCAAGCTGGTTGAGGAGAAGGTGAGCGAGACTCGTCAAGTGGATAAAGGACAAGAAGCGGGAACGGCAGCTTGATTTCTCTTAAAGGCAGTCGCTTCAATTCCCCAGCCGCAGCACCTTTCTGGCGGTTCCGGAGAGAATCAGATTCTTCTCCTCTTCGCTGAACTCCTTGCCCAGACTCGTGAATACCTTTGCCCACTCGGGCAGGCGCAAATGGAAATTCGGGTGCGGCGCGTCGGAAGCGAACATGATCTTGTCCGCGCCGACCATGTCGGTGAGGTGGCGCAGCCACTTGTAGAACTGTTCCGGGGCCATTTTGCGATAAGGCTTCTGCCACAGGGAAAGATCGAGGTACACGTTCGGCAGCCAAGCCGCCGCCTGCATCGCTTCCTGCCACCAGCCGATGTCGCCCGCGTGGGCAAGGATGAAAGTCGCATCGGGATAGCGCGCCGCCGCCGAAGCAAAATAGGACGGTCTGGAACATTCCCAGCGCAACGGCACCGCGGGCGCGCCGCCGGTGTGGCACATGATGGGGATGTTCCACTCGGTGGCCTTCTCGTAGACCCAGTTGCAAACCGGATCGTCGGGCATGTAGCCGACACCCGCGTGGAGCTTGAATCCTTTCATGCCCCACTCGTAGTAGGCCTGCTCGCAGTGCTTCAGGCCCCCCTCGCGGCGCGGATCGATGGCCATGAAGGGGATCATCCTGCCCGTATGCCGCCTGGCGATATCCGCATACATCTTGTTCTGCTCGAAAATATGGATCTGCGCTTCGCCGAGCAGCAGGCCGTAGTCCACCGCGAAAATGACCGAAATGTCGACGCCGGCTTTGTCCATCTCGACGATGATGTTGTCCGCCTGGCCGTCGATCTCCTTGCGGACGATGTCGTCGATGTATTCGCGCGGCGTGATGTTAGTTTTGTTGGCCTTGTTGTACATCATGCTGAAACTTCTCGACGCGCCGAGAATATAGGACCGCTGGACCGTTCCCTTGATGACCAGGTGTCGATGTACATCGATGATCATTGCGCTGCTCCTTTCGATTGTGAGCGATAAGCAAATCCATCACCTTGCCTGGTTTCGGGCCGGTGCTTGCGGACGCGCTCGGCGACCGGATCGGCGCTTTGCGGGCGCTTCGCAACAAGGATTTCAGTAGATCATGCGCTCGACGCAGGAAGCGGGTCAAGCGCGGGGCGCGCTCTTGTCGCACTCAAGCGATGTCGGGAACTGTGGCAGGTCAGTGGCAGAGTGATGTGCCGGAGCCATCTCGCCGGATCGAGCGGCAGACTGCGCTCGAGGAATTGCTGTACCAAGGCGACCAGGGTGCTTTGGGTAACGCTTACCGGCTTCCGACAAAAACTCCGTTCTCCCCAGTTCCTGATTGCAGGATTGTTCCATCGGCACGGTATTTGGTGCCGTGCCCGCTGCGCCTGTCGTCCCTCCACTTGCCGACGTACTTCCCGCCATCGGGGAACGTATAGGTGCCTTGCCCGTCGAACTTGCCGTCCTTGAACTCACCGACGTACGTCCCGCCATCGGCGTTCGTCAGTTCTGCGAAACAATTCGTCCAAGTTGCAATGCGGTATGATCCGGGACAAGGTGGCAGCCGCGCCGCCGCACTATCACTCGCAACAGCTAGTAGCAACACCAAAATAGCTTTACGCATTGCGCCGTGATCACGCTGCTTTGGTTCGTGATACATAAATGCTTCTCCATGCTTTGCGTCGAAATTGCACGCGAGGCACAATAGTTGCCGGCGACTGCCAAGACCAGAGAAGGCGGAGAAGAGCGGGAAGGATCAGTCCGATAGCCTGCATAGCCTATCGCGTACGACCTTAACTGGCGGTCCCGCTGTCATAGAACTCGCGCCCCTTAGACCGGTGACTTTGCGCCCCCGCCTTTCGGTCGGGTTTGCTATTCGCAGCTTTGCTACATTTAACAAATAGTCCGACTCGTGTGCCTTGTCAACAACTTCCGACGAACGGTTCCGATTTTTTGTTTGCGCACGCGCACGGTGCCGTGTGATTTCTCACTCTCGACATGGCACACGAGATCATAGTGACAACTCGGTCGCGCACCGTTTGCAACCTCTGGGGTCTTGTGAACGGCGGCTTTCTGAAATCGCGACCGGTATAATGGGTCGTATGGGACCTACGGGCGACGGCCGCCCCGGCCAAAAAGCGGCCGCTGGGAGGCTTACCGCCTCTACCGAACCCTCAATCGGCGTGCCATCAGGCAACTTTTCGTGTTTGTTGAGCGGTGGACATTTAAAGGAGCGGCCATGAAGCTGTTCTGCTTTCTTGTGGGGATTTCCGCCTGCGGTTTCGCTTGTGCGCAGCAATCTCCCGCATTACCTTCCGGGTCGTCAGGTGAGACGCTACCCGGTATTTCCATCCTACGTCCCGAATATGCGCCACCCCCCTCGACGATGCCGCCAAGAGCGCCAACGGCTGCGGATAGCCCTAGGGCGCAATGGGAGTTAACCGATCTGATTCGCGCTCAGACTGAAGCTATCAGAGCTTTGTCAAGCAAGGTCGATTCCCTAGACGATCGGTTGCGCAGAATCGAAGGCAAGTTGCGCTAATGCCCTGCACGCCCTGTTCGACCGGGCTCGCCGACCCCTGTTGCTGCTTTTGCGAAGGAGTCTCGGGTTGTGCCTGGGCGGGCGTGCATTCTATCGTTGACGGTATGTCGTGCGCGGCGCGCGGTTCGCCGGAAGCGGACTGCGATTGCCACGATAGCCGCTTCCGGCTGGCATTTTTGCGTTGACCGGTTTCTTACGATGTTCCTACGGTAAATCAATGCTTACTCGCGGGAAGGCAGCGATGTTGGTGATGATTATTCTTTTGCCCTCAACCCTGATGTAGCCACCGGTGGCAAGGTCTCTGAGAATCCGGTTGATCATCTCGCGTGAGGCGCCCACTCTGCTGGCCATTTCCTGCTGCGTCAGCTTCTCGGGAATGACATGGTTTCCCCCTTGTTCAACCGCAAGATCAAGCAGCATTCTCGCCACCCTGCCGTAGACATCCAGCAAGGCAAGGCTCCTGACATGTTCATTGAGCCCCCGCACCATATGAATCAGGTTCTCGAGCACATGCAGCGCTAATTGCGGATGCTTTAGCAGTAGGTTCTTGAACTCGGTGGTCGAGATGACCGCGAACCGACAGGGTTCGGTCGTCACTACCGACGCAGACCGGGGTCCTTCATCGAGCACCATCTCGCCGAAGTATTCCCCAGGACCTTTGACATCGAGCACAAGTTCTTTGCCGTTTTTATCGTCGAGGTACACCTTAACCTTGCCGGAAAGAATCACGTAAAGTGACCGCGTGAACTCCCCCTCGGTAATAACAACCCCGTTCTTGGGAAAGGATTTCACCACCGCCACTTGAGCTATGGCATCTAGATCGTCTTTCTGCAAGTCACGGAACAGCGGAATGTTTTTCAGGTTGATCGGCATCGTAGTCCCAACCTCTTCTAGTGCTGCACGCGGAATGTCGTGTGCCGCAAGCGCAGTGACAGGATGCGCGCGAGCGCAAACAGCAGATCGCGCACCAGCGCGGGTTCAGTCTCATACAGCTGGCGGAACTTCTCCTGCGTCAGACACAGAAGTTCACCGCTGGCCACCGCATATACGTTCGCCGAGCGCGGCTGGCCGTCGAAAAACGCTTGCTCGCCGACCACGCTGCCGGGCCCGATCTTGGCGAGCGCAATGATGCTCACGCCATCGACGTAGGTCACCCCGACTTGGAGCGAGCCGGCGGCGACGAAATACAGTGAGCGTTCGTTTACACCGAGCCGAATGACGATTTCGCTAGCCTTGAACGGGCGTGGAGTGGTCGCTGCGAACAGTTTCTGCCATTCCTGCTCGCTCCAGCCAGGTAACAGTAAATGCTCCCCTTCGGCATTTCCAGGATCGTCTCCGCCGCGCCTGAAAATATTGAGGTAGTCCATTTGCCCCCCTGCCCTACTAGTATCAAGCATTATGCAAATTACGTGAACCTAATTATCACGCAGAATTCATACCCGAAAAGCAAGAAGAAAGGGGACAGACCACTAAGCCATCCTAAGCCATCGGCTTGATCGGCTTAGTGGTCTGTCCCCTTTCTTGGGTTATTATCGCCTCTAAGCTCCGCATGTAGCGGGCACACCACGATGAACGCCCATTTTCCCCGCCTGTTCGAGCCGATTCGCATCGGCGCCAAAGTCGCGCGCAATCGTATCATGCGGCTCGCGACCACCACCAACACTGCCGAGAACGGGCTGGTGCATGCGCGGACCGTCGCGTTTTATCGAAGTGTCGCGCGCGGCGGCGCCGGCATCGTCGTCACCGAGTCGATGCGGGTGCACGCGAGCAATGCCGGGCGCGATGCCGCCATGCTGTGTTATCGCAAGGAGATCGTTCCGGGCCTGCAAACACTGGCGGAAGCGGTGCATGCCGAGGGCGCGCTGCTGATCGCGCAGCTGAATCATGGCGGCCGCCAGCACCATGCCAGCGAAATCCCCACGTTATGGGGACCCTCCGCGATCGCGTGTCCCCACAGCGGCGGCGTGCCGCACGCGATGACCAAGGCCGAGATTGCGGAGGTGGTCGCCGGGTTTGCGAAGGCGGCGTTGCACGCGAAGCTCGCCGGATTGGATGGCGTGGAGATCCACGGCGCGCAGGGCCATTTGATTCAGCAGTTTGTCTCGCCGTTCAGCAACCAGCGCGAGGATGAGTACGGCGGCAGTTTGGAGAACCGGCTGCGGTTCGCGAAAGAGATCATCGCCGCGGTCCGCGCGCAGGCCGGCGCGGACTTCATCGTCGGCTACCGCATGGGGGTTGACGAATTCACTCCGGGTGGAATCACG
>JACPTJ010000277.1 GCA_016192835.1 Betaproteobacteria bacterium | reverse complement strand
GCGTTTACCATGGCTTCCAATCATAAACAGCCGCCCGCGCAAATGACACGTTTCCTCGCCACCGAGGCCGATACGCTCGCGCTGGGCGCAGCTCTGGCGCCGGGATTGCGCCCCGGAATGGTGATTTACCTCGGCGGCGACCTTGGCACCGGCAAAACGACGCTCGTGCGCGGCGTTTTGCGTGCCCTTGGTGTCACCGAACGGGTCAAAAGCCCGACTTTCACCCTGCTTGAACTTTATACTATTTCTAGTTTATACTTGCATCACTTTGATTTTTATCGGTTCAACCGTTCCGAGGAATGGGTGGACGCGGGCTTTCGAGAATACTTCAACAGCGAGTCCGTGTGCCTCGTCGAATGGCCAGAAAAAGCCGGAGGGCAACTGCCCGCACCGGATGTGAGGGTCGAGATGAAGGTTGACGGCAGCGGACGCAGCGTCACGATCAGCGCATATACGGAGGCCGGAAAAGAATGTTTAAAGCGGCTGCAGTTGTAACGCGGCTTCGTGCCCGGGCAACCGCTTGGCGCCGTTCTCCTTTTCGTTTCGAATTGCTGTTCTTGTGCCTGCTGTTGCTGCCGGGCGCGGCGCCCGCAGCAATGCAGGTGACTTCAACGCGCGTGTGGCCGGCGCAGGATTACACCCGCATCACGCTTGAATCGGCGGCGCCGATCGAGCATCAGGTGATGCTGCTCAAAAACCCCGACCGCCTGGTGCTCGACCTCGCCAACGTCGCGGCGACATCGGCTCTCGAGGCTCTGGCAGGTCAGGTCAACGCCAGCGATCCCTATGTAAAAGCCATTCGCATCGGACGTTTCAAGCCCGGCGTCGTGCGCCTGGTATTCGACCTGAAAGAAGAAGCCAAACCCGAGGTATTCACGCTGCGGCCGGTCGCGGATTACGGCCACCGCCTGGTGCTCGACATCTATCCTGCGCAAGCGGTCGATCCGCTGCTCGCTCTGCTCGAAAAATCGCAGGCATGGCCGGGCGCGGCCACGGCGCCGGCAGCCAGAGACGCCAAACCTGCCGAGGCGACTTCCGCCCCTGCCGAGAGCATGCGTCCGACTCCGGCCGAGGCTGCGCCCAGACCCGGCACTCGCCCGGGCAAGCCGGACAATCAACGCCTGATCGTGGTCGTGGTCGACGCCGGCCACGGCGGCGAGGACCCCGGCGCCCTCGGCCGCCGCGGCACGCGCGAAAAAGACGTGACGCTCGCGATCGCGCGCAAGCTGAAAACAAGGCTCGAGCAGGAACCGAACATGCGCGCGGTGCTGACCCGCGACGGCGATTATTTCATTCCGCTGCACCACCGCGTCGACAAAGCGCGCAAGTTGCGCGCCGACCTGTTCGTTTCAGTACACGCCGACGCATTCATCAAGCCGCATGCGCGCGGCTCTTCGGTATTCGCGCTGTCGGAAAACGGCGCGACGAGTTCCGCGGCCAGATGGCTTGCCAAGAGGGAAAACGATGCGGACCTGATCGGCGGCGTGAATCTCGACGTGCGGGACCCGTACCTAAAAATGACGCTCACCGATTTGAGCTTCACCGCGCAGATCAACGACAGCCTGAAACTCGCCAAGGCGGTGCTCACGGAACTCGGTGGAATCAATGCGCTGCACAAGTCCGTGGTGGAACAGGCGGGCTTCGCGGTGCTCAAGGCGCCCGACATCCCGTCGATCCTGGTCGAGACCGCATTCATCACCAATCCCGACGAGGAAAGGAAACTCCGGGACGACGCTTACCAGGACCAGATGGCGGACGCGATCGTGTCCGGAATCAGGCGTTACTTCGCGCTAAATCCACCGCTTGCGCGCGGGCGGCTCGTGCTCAATCCTTGATGAACAAAGTTTTTACACGTGGCAATAACATAGTTATACTACACCCCGAAAACAAAGTTATGCACCCGGGTTTCCCATGGCAAAACCCAACGTCAGACTGGCGGAATCGCTCAAGGTCCTGCGCCGTTTTCAGGACAAGCACGGCGGGGTGGTCGAATCGCTCGATTTGACCGAGACACACCGCGCCCGGCTGGTGGAGGCCGGATTCCTGCGGCCGGTCATCAAGGGATGGTACATCTGCGCCAACCCGGCCGCCACGCCCGGCGACACGACGGCATGGTTTGCCTCCTATTGGCCATTTCTTTCCGGCTACCTCGGTAAACGCTTCGGCAAGCACTACTGCCTCAACGCCGAGGTCTCGCTCGCGCTGCACACCGGCGTCACCACCGTGCCCAGGCAAATCACGGTCGTCACCAAGGAAGGCGGCGCCTCCAAAATCGATCTGCCGCACGGCATCTCGATCATGATTTATACCGACTCGAAGAACGTCCCCGGCAATCGTATCGAGGTCAAAGGCCTGCAGGTGCAACCGTTGCCCGACGCGCTGTGCCGCGCCGGCCCGAACTTTTTTCGCAACCACCCGCGCGAAGCCGAAATCGCGCTCGCCATGGTCCGCGACCCGGGCGAACTGCTGACCTTTCTGCTCTCCGGAGACGGCTATCCCGCCGCCGCCGGCCGTATTGCCGGCGCCTACCGTTTTCTCGGCAAGCCCGGGTTCACTGAGCGCATCGTTACCACGATGAAGCGCGCCGCATACGAAGTCAGGGAAAGCAACCCGTTCGATACCCCGGCGCCGACCCTGTTGTCCGGCGGCCGCGAGCGCTGGCCTTACGTATTGCGCCTGCGCTCGATGTGGGAAAGCTGGCGCGGTGATGTCATCAAATGGTTTCCCCGCGCGCCAGGGCTGCCGCGCTCGCCGCAGCGTTACCTCGCCAACGTCGCTGAACGCTACGTCGCCGACGCCTACAACTCCCTGTCCATCGAAGGCTACCAGGTCACCGAGGAATTGATACAACGGGTAGCCCGCGGCGGCTGGAATCCGGATACCGATGCCGCAGACAGCAAAGACCGTGAAGTGCTCGCCGCGCGAGGTTACTACCAGGCTTTTAATCGCGTTGAAGCCTCGATTCAACGCATCCTCGAAGGCAAGAATGCCGGCCAGGTTGCGCAGACGGACCATCACGAATGGTACGGAGAGCTCTTCGCGCCCGCGGTTACGATGGGCATTATCAAACGTCATGAGCTCGCCGGCTACCGCTCCGGGCCGATCTACATTCGCAATTCACAACACACCCCGCTGCCGCGCGAGGCGCTGCTGGATGCGATGGAAACGCTGTTCGATCTGCTGACACATGAACCGGAAGCAGCAGTGCGCGCGGTGCTTGGCCATCATTTGTTTGTCTTCATTCATCCATACTTCGACGGCAATGGCCGCATCGGACGCTTTCTCATAAACGCGATGCTCGCCTCCGGCGGCTATCCATGGACCGTTATCCGGCTCAAGCGGCGCGCGCAGTACATGGCGGCGCTCGAAGCAGCGAGCGTAAATGGCGAAATCAAGCCGCTCGTGAAATTCATCGCCCAGGAAATGCGCGCCGGTACGCCGCGCACCAGCGCTCGGCGAAACCAGTAGCGCAGGCGCCTCGCCTGCTCCGTCAACGAATGCAGGCGGGGCGCCTGCGCTACGAAAACCAATCCTGCCGGAGCCGAATCAGATAAACAGGGAACGCGGCATCTGCAACTTAGCGAGGTCCGACATCCCGTTCAATCGAATCGCGCCGCCGCGCAGTAGGGCACAGTTGTAGGGCGCAGCTTCAGCGCGCCATCCACCAACCCCGGGGCAACTATTCGGCGCGATAAATCTGCGCCCTACGCGGTGCGATCAACGCCGCGGCGGAATAACCGGCAGCAGCAGGTAGGACGCCATGCGGCCGCCCGTGTGCACGGTGTTCTCCCCGCCGGTGTTATAGGCCGCAGGGTAATGCAGGTACGGCGCGGCTCCCACGCGGTCGCGCGGCTGAATGTCGAGCTGAATGCGGTCTCCTTGCTTGAACACCACGCGGGCCGGCCATCGTGAGGAACAGCAGAAAAGTGATCTGCTCCGTGTAGGCCATGTACAACAGCCCGTCGTCGCGCAGCACGAGTGCGAAATTCCAGGCTTTGTTGACGATCTGCCGAGTGGCGTTGTTCATTGGGCTGCTTCGGGATACAACCGCGGAAAATAATAAGCCAGCGCTTCCAGCGGCAAACCAAAATGCAAAGCTCCCTTAGGCGAGTCGGATTCGACCAGGCCGGCTTTCAGCAGTGCGGCGAGCACGTCATCCGCAGTTCGCGCGCCAAGACCGGTCATCTGCTTGAATTCCCCGCGCGTGACTTCGCCGGCGAGAAAGAGGTGATAAAGCGGGAGTTCCGCGTCGCGCCGGATGCCTTTGCTCTGTTCCGAACGCAAGACCACATAGCCGTGCAGGCGTTCGCGGAATTGGTCGAGCGCGAGCATTTCACCCATGAATGTAATCTGATCCAGACAGGTTTCCAGAAAGTAGCGGGCAAACGATATCAGACCCGCCTCGGAAAGATTGCCGCGCCCATCGTAATCGCCGCGCCGGGACGAATCGGCATCCGCCAGGCGCCCGTAGTAAGAATCGACATCGCGCGCGAACCCGCGCGACACTGCCCACAGACCGGAGCCCACCCCGATGTTCAGCAGTGCCGCCTGCGACTGCAGTCTGACGACGCGGCCATTGCCGTCGCGGAACGGGTGCACCCAGGCAATGCGATGATGGGCGCACGCACAGGCAATAAGCTGCCCATCGAGCCCGCTGGCGGCGCCGTAGACTTCGTGCGCGCGTTCCAGAAAAGCGGGAATCGACGCGTGCGCCGGTGAGACATGCCGTCCGACCCCGACGTTTTTGTCACGCCACGCACCGGGAATTACGGTATCGCCTTCAGGCGTCACGCGATCCTCGGGCTTAAGCCGCCGGTAAAACGCCTCGTGCAGGCGCAACAGAAACTCTGGCGCGTATACGTCAATCTTTTCGGCCGAGAGCCAGCCCTCCATTTCCTGCTGAGCGGCAATATGAGCCACTGCGACGCGCTGGCGGCGCGCCTTGTCCGGCTCTTTTGAAAAGCTCTTTTTCAGCGCCCGTTCAATATCGTGTGGATGCGTGTGCTGGCCTTCAATGCGATTGGAGTAATAAGAATTCACGCTGCGCAGGAGTTGCGCAATCCGCGCCTCCGTAGCCGGGTGCACCATGCGCTTCAAGGTCAAAGCGCGAGCGGCTACCTCGCCGGCCAACGCCAGCACCCCCTCCTTATTCGCCTCTGCCTCTCTCAGCAGCAGCGGCTCAAATTGATGTGGTTCTGGATACATTCTGCGTATTATAATACTATATTTATCATATTGTTTAAATTGTTAATTTAAACATTTTTGCGTATCCATTTGCGAGTTATTTTGCGCATCTTCAGTTCCCGCTCGGCGACCCGCCGCTCCTCGATAGTCAGTGGCGGATGAATGCAGGCGAGGCGCCTGCGCTACTTTGAGTCAAACCAACTGGCATTCGAACGCGCGCTTGAAGCCAATACCCGTGCGGCTTCCAGGCGATTTTCCCACGCCCGCCTGCGCGTGTGCACACCGCTGCGCCAAAACAAAAAGCCGCGAGACGCGGCTTCTTGCCGGGTTCCGGATCGCACTGGCGTGCGTCCGGAACGATGGAAAGCTATCAGGCTTTCAGCGCAACGAGCACTTCGTCCAGCATCTTCTTCGCATCGCCGAACAGCATGCGATTGTTCTCTTTGTAGAAGAGCGGATTATCGACGCCCGCATAACCGGACGCCATGCTGCGCTTCATCATGATCGAGGTCTTGGCCTTCCAGACTTCCAGCACCGGCATCCCGGCAATCGGGCTCGTCGGGTCGTCCTGCGCGGCCGGATTCACGATGTCGTTGGCGCCGATCACCATGGCGACGTCGGTGTCCGGGAAGTCCTCGTTCAACTCGTCCATCTCGAACACGATGTCGTAAGGCACCTTGGCCTCGGCCAACAACACGTTCATGTGGCCGGGCATACGACCGGCAACCGGGTGAATGCCGAAGCGCACGTTGACGCCCTTGTCGCGCAGAAACCTGGTGATCTCGTACACCGAATGCTGGGCCTGCGCCACCGCCATGCCATAGCCCGGCACGATGATCACGTTCTTGGCTTCGCGCAACAGTTCCGCCGTCGCCGCGGCAAGGATCGGAGCAACCTCGCCCGCCGGCTGCGCGCCGCCGCTGGCCACCGCCGGCGTTCCGCCCCCGGTGCCAAATCCGCCCGCGATCACCGCGATGAAATGGCGGTTCATCGCCCGGCACATGATATAGGAGAGAATGGCGCCGCTCGATCCCACCAGCGCGCCGGTCACGATCAGCAGATCGTTATTGAGCATGAAGCCCGTGGCCGCGGCCGCCCACCCTGAATAGCTGTTCAGCATCGATATCACCACCGGCATGTCGGCACCGCCGATTGCCATCACCATGTGGATGCCGAAGGCGAGCGCGATCACGGTCATCACGATCAGCGGAAGCATGCCTTCGCTCACCGCGTGCGTGTTGATGAAACTCCATCCGGACCCGATCACCAGGAGCAGGCCGATCAGGTTGATCCAGTGGCGCCCCGGCAGCAGCATCGGTTTGCCGCTGATTTTGGCGGAGAGCTTGCCGAAAGCGATCACCGAACCTGAGAACGTCACGGCACCGATCAGGATGCCGATATAGATCTCAAGTTCGTGGATCGTCTTCTCAGCGCCTTTGAATATCCCCGCCGCCGCCGGATCGATGTAATTGGCGAATCCGACCAGCACCGCCGCGATGCCGACCAGGCTGTGCATCAACGCGACCAGTTCCGGCATCTGCGTCATTTTCACGATGCGCGCGGCGTAGAGCCCGATACTGGCGCCGACCACCATTGCGCCGATGATCCAGGCATAGCCGCCGGCGGTGACGTTCGGCCCGAAGACCGTCGCCAGCACGGCGATGGTCATGCCGATCATGCCGTACAGGTTGCCGCGCCGCGAGCTCTCCGGATTGGAGAGGCCGCCAAGGCTGAGGATGAAAAGTATCGTCGCTCCGATATAGGAGACAGTTGCGAGAGTTGCGGACATTGATCGTCTCCCTTATTTGCGGAACATCTGCAACATGCGCTGGGTCACGGCGAAACCGCCGAACATGTTGATCGCGGTGAGCGCGATTCCTACCACCGCCAGACCCAGTATCCAGGCCTCGGGGCGGTCTGCGCCCGCTGCGGACGCGAACGGCGGCGCCACCTGCACCAGCGCGCCGATGGCGATGATGCTGCTGATCGCATTGGTGACGCTCATCAGCGGCGTGTGCAGCGCAGGGGTGACATTCCAGACCACCATGTAACCCACGACGCAGGCCAGCACGAAAACGGTGAAGTGCGCGAGGAATGCCGCGGGCGCATTGTTGCCGATGAACCAGAACGCAGCCGCAGCCACGAGAAACATGACCGCCATGCTGGTGGCGGAGCCCGGCG
>JACPTJ010000276.1 GCA_016192835.1 Betaproteobacteria bacterium | reverse complement strand
TCGGCCACGCTTTCACCATCCTTCTGCGTTTCGAGGCGCGCCAGGCGCGCCAGCGGGCGATCCGCCGCATCGGCCGGCAAAGCCTTGGCCCGCGGCTCACGCGCCAGATCCCCGATGATTTGCTGCGCCGCCGCGCGCCCGAACACCAGTAAATCCAGCAACGAATTGCAGCCCAGGCGGTTGGCGCCATGCACCGACACGCAGGCGCACTCGCCGGCCGCATACAGTCCCCGCACCACTTCCTCCGCACCGCCGCTGCCGGGCGCCACCACCTGTCCGTGATAGTTGGCCGGAATCCCGCCCATCATGTAGTGCGCCGTGGGAACGACCGGTATCGGCTCCTTGATCGGATCCACGTTGGCGAACTTGATTGAAATCTCGCGTATGCCCGGGAGGCGCCGGTTGATCACCTCCGCCCCGAGATGATCCAGTTTCAGCAGCACGTGGTCGGCCTCGCTGCCCACGCCGCGGCCTTCCTTGATTTCGGTCACCATGGCCCGCGACACCACATCGCGGCTGGCCAGGTCCTTGGCGTTGGGCGCATAGCGCTCCATGAAACGCTCGCCGTTCTTGTTCAGCAGGTAGCCGCCCTCGCCGCGCACGCCTTCGGTAATCAGGATGCCGGCGCCGTAAACTCCGGTTGGGTGAAACTGGAAGAACTCCATGTCCTGAAGCGGAAGACCGGCGCGCGCCACCATTCCGAGGCCGTCACCGGTATTGATGAAAGCGTTGGTGCTGGAGGCGAATATGCGCCCGGCGCCTCCGGTGGCAAGCAGCGTCGCCCGCCCCTGAAGGATCATCACCTCCCCGCTTTCCATCTCCATCGCCACCACGCCGAGCACCACGCCGTGCGCATCGCGGATCAGATCGAGCGCCATCCATTCGACGAAGAACTGCGTGCGCGCGCGCACGTTGCGCTGATACAGCGTGTGCAGCATCGCGTGCCCCGTGCGGTCAGCCGCGGCGCAGGCGCGCTGTACCGGGTTTTTGCCGTATTCCTGCATATGGCCGCCGAAAGGGCGCTGGTAGATCCTGCCGTCGGGCGTGCGGTCGAACGGCATGCCGTAGTGCTCGAGCTCGTAGACCGCCTCGTTCGCCTTGCGGCACATGAATTCGATCGCATCCTGGTCGCCGAGATAATCGGAACCCTTGACCGTGTCGTACATGTGCCAGTGCCAGTTGTCTTCCTCGCTGTTGCCGAGCGCAGCCGCCACTCCGCCCTGCGCCGCCACCGTGTGCGAACGCGTCGGAAATACCTTGGACAGCACTGCAACTTTAAGTCCGGCCTCCGCCAGGTGCAGCGCGGCGCGCAGCCCGGACCCGCCGGCGCCCACCACCACCGCGTCAAACTGCCGTTTGGCGATTGCCATCTAAACGCTCCACAAGATCTGCACGGACCAGCCGGCGTAGACGATCAACGCGGCGATCACGATGACATACAGCGCAAGCCGCAGGCTGCTGCTTTTGACGTAGTCCATGACAATGTTGCGCACGCCGACCCACGCATGGTAATAAAGGCTCAAGAGGAACAGCAGAGTCGCCAGCTTCAGCCATTGCGGCGCGAATAATTGTCGCCACGCAGCGAAATCCAGTTTCGGCGCGCCGATCAGCAGCGCCAGGAACAACAGCGTGTAAAGCGCCATCACTATCGCAGTGACGCGCTGCGCGAGCCAGTCGCGCAGCCCGTAGTGGGCGCCGACGGTCTGGCGCTCTACCATAGCAGCGCTCCCGCGACGATAATCAGCGTGATGCTGACCGCGAATGCCAGCACGCTGGTCAGACGCGCGGTCTCGAGCGCGGTGCCGTAATCCAGATCGAGCATGAGGTGCCGGATGCCGGCGCACAGGTGGTGCAGGTAGCCCCACAAGAGTCCGATCAGGATGAGTTTGGTGAACCCGTGGGAAAACGTTGCCTCGAGCAAGTTGAAAGTGTCGGGCGACGCCAGGCTACGCTGCAGCCACCACAGCAGCACGGGCAATGCCAGAAACAGGACCGCGCCGCTGACGCGGTGCAGGATCGACATGACTGCCGGCAGCGGCAGCCGGATCTGGAATAAATTGAGATATTTGGGGCGCGTGGACATGGGGATATGGGCAGGATTTTGCTATCAGGCGCCCGAGCCACCTACGTCACGGCTTGCTTGGGAGCAACATTTTGCCGTTTGATTTTACCAGCAAATGCTCCGTCGCAGAAGAACCTGCAATCCGACGGCCCCAGCCACAGCGATATCTAATCCGGTTCTGACCTAGATCAAACGGGACCCGTTGTACTTATGGTGGGATACTGGATTCCCGGGCACAATCCGAACGGCAGCCATGAGATTATCCGCCAAACCCCGTGCTGTTTTGACACGAGCCGATCCGGTTCGTTATTATCGCGCCGCTGGATCGTTCGCAGAACCCATACTGCGCCTGTTCGTCATCGCATCCGTATACCGTCTGCTTCGCCCTGAGTAAAAATTAACCAACCGATTTCTAATTTATCCGCGGGAGCATCCTAAAATGAAACGTCCAGTTCGCGTTGCCGTGACCGGCGCCGCCGGCCAAATCGGCTACAGTCTGTTGTTCCGCATCGCATCCGGCGAGATGCTGGGCAATGATCAGCCGGTCATCCTGCAGTTGCTGGAAATTCCCGACGAAAAAGCGCAGAAAGCGCTGCGGGGCGTGATGATGGAGCTCGACGACTGCGCGTTCCCGTTGCTCCAGGGCATGATCCCGGCGAGCGACCCGCAGATTGCATTCAAAGATGCCGAGTTTGCGCTGCTGGTCGGTGCGCGGCCTCGCGGCCCCGGCATGGAACGCAAGGATCTGCTCGAAGCCAACGGCAAAATTTTCGGCCCACAGGGCAAAGCGCTCAGCGATGTCGCAAACCGCGGCGTGAAGGTGCTGGTCGTCGGCAACCCGGCCAATACAAATTGCCTGATCGCGATGAAAAACGCGCCCGCCCTCAAACCCACGCAATTCACCTCCATGATGCGGCTGGACCATAACCGTTCGCTGACGCAGATCGCGCAGAAAACAGGCAAGCCGGTGCCCAGCCTGAAGAAAATGACAGTCTGGGGCAATCACTCCGCGACGCAATACCCCGATCTCTTCCACGCCGAAACCGACGGCAAACCGGTATGGCCGCTGATCAACGACCAGGCCTGGCTCGAGAAGACTTTCATCCCGGTCATTCAGAAGCGGGGCGCCGCAATCATCGAGGCCCGCGGGTTGTCCTCCGCCGCCAGCGCCGCCAACGCCGCGATGGACCACATGCGCAACTGGGTCTACGGCACGCCTGAGGGCGACTGGGTCAGCATGGGCGTTCCCGCCGACGGCAGTTACGGCATCGCCGAGGGCGTGTTGTACGGATATCCGTGCACGTGCAAGAACGGCAATTACGAGATAGTCAAAGGCCTCGATGTCAGCGACTTCAGCCGCGCGCGCATGCAGGCGACCCTCAAGGAATTGCACGAAGAACGCGATGGTATCAAGCACTTGCTGGGCTGACCGGTAATATAGCGGCAGCGGAGGCGGACACCAGGCTTTGGTGCCGCCTTTTTTTTGCGTTGCGGACAGCCAACCATCGCATGATAATCATCTCATTGGAATTATTGATAATCGCAAAAGTGCCTGACATTCATGAATAACCGCATTGGCAGACGCCCCACCCTCACCCCATCCCTCTCCCGCCCAGGCGGGAGAGGGAGTGTTCCCTCGCCCCGCTTGCGGGGGGGGCTAGGGTGAGGGGAAAGTTTGTCATCCACTTTCACGATTCACAATTGGAGACGACCATGAGCAGCACTGATGCGCCCGCCGGCTTCAAACCGAAGAAATCCGTCGCCCTGTCCGGCGTTGTTGCGGGCAACACCGCGCTATGCACCGTCGGGCGCAGCGGCAACGATCTGCATTACCGCGGTTATGACATTCTCGATATCGCCGATCAGTGCGAGTTCGAGGAAGTTGCCTACCTGCTGGTGCACGGCAAGTTGCCGACCGCAGCCGAGCTTGCAAGCTATAAGAGTAAGCTCAAGTCGCTGCGCGGGCTGCCGCAGGCAGTCAAAGCGGCGCTCGAGTGCGTGCCGGCGGCAGCGCACCCGATGGACGTGATGCGCACCGGCTGTTCGGTGCTTGGCTGCGCATTGCCGGAGAAGGACGATCACAACGTGCCTGGTGCGCGCGACATCGCCGACCGCCTGATCGCATCGTTCGGCTCGATGCTGCTCTACTGGTACCACTACAGCTGCAACGGGCGGCGCATCGAGGTCGAGACCGATGACGACTCGATTGGCGGCCATTTCCTGCATCTGCTGCACGGCAAGGAGCCCGCACCGCAGTGGGTGCGCGCGATGCACACCTCGTTGATCCTTTACGCCGAGCACGAATACAACGCCTCGACCTTCGCCTGCCGCGTCGTTGCGGGCACCGGCTCCGATATGTACTCGGCCATCACCGGCGGCATCGGCGCGTTGCGCGGCCCCAAGCACGGCGGCGCCAACGAGGTTTCATTCGAAGTGATGAACCGCTACGACAGTCCCGATGCGGCCGAGAACGACATCGTCACGCGCATCGCCAACAAGGAAGTCGTGATCGGTTTCGGCCATCCGGTCTACACCATCGCCGACCCGCGCAACCAGGTGATCAAGGAAGTCGCGCGCAAGCTGTCGAAGGAATCGGGCGACATGGCGATGTTCAATATTGCCGACCGTATCGAGGCGGTCATGATGCGCGAGAAGAAAATGTTCGCCAACCTCGACTGGTTCTCGGCCGTGTCGTACTTCAAGATGGGCGTGCCGACCGCAATGTTCACGCCGATCTTCGTGATCTCGCGCACCAGCGGCTGGGCGGCGCACGTGATCGAGCAGCGCCTCGACGGCAAGATCATCCGTCCGACCGCGAACTATACCGGCCCCGAGCCTCGCAAGTTCACGCCGATCGGCGGGCGGAACAAAGACGTGAAGGAGTGAATGAGTGAAAGAGTGAAAAGAACCACCCTCTCCCCCGCTCTCCGGGGGAGAGGGCCGGGGTGAGGGGGCTTCACTCATTCACTCATTCACTCGTTCACTTTTTGATCAACTGATCCCGCAAGCTTTCTTAGGCAAGTCAAATTACCCACGGAACCCCATGTCATCACCCATCTCAAACGTCCGCCCCAAGCCCGATAAAGTCCTCGCCGATATCGCCGATTACGCACTCGGCTACAGGATCAAGAGCGCCGACGCTTACGACACTGCGCGGCTGTGCCTGATGGATACGCTCGGCTGCGGCTTCGAAGCGCTGTCCTATCCTGCCTGCACCAAACTGATGGGGCCTATAGTTGCCGGCACCGTGGTGCCCAACGGCGCCAAGGTCCCCGGCACCTCGTTCCAGCTCGACCCGGTAACAGCGGCCTTCAACATCGGCTGCATGATCCGCTGGCTCGACTTCAACGACACGTGGCTTGCCGCCGAATGGGGTCATCCGTCGGACAACCTCGGCGGCATCCTGGCGACCGCCGATTACCTGTCGCGCAACCGGGTGGCCGGCGGCAAGAAGCCGCTCGTGATGCGCGACGTGCTGACCGGTATGATCAAGGCGCACGAAATTCAGGGCGTGATTGCGCTGGAGAACAGCTTCAACCGCGTCGGCCTCGACCATGTAGTGCTGGTAAAAGTTGCAACCACCGCAGTGGTTACCGCAATGCTCGGCGGCATGCGCGAGGAAGTGATCAATGCGGTGTCGAACGCCTGGATCGATGGACAGTCATTGCGCACCTACCGCCACGCGCCCAATACCGGGTCGCGCAAATCATGGGCAGCGGGCGATGCGACCAGCCGCGGGGTACGGCTCGCGCTGATGGCGCTCAAAGGGGAAATGGGTTATCCGTCGGCGCTCACCGCCAAGACCTGGGGCTTTTACGACGTGCTGTTCAAAGGCAAGCCGTTCAAGTTCACCCGCCGCTATGGCTCCTACGTGATGGAAAACGTGCTGTTCAAGATTTCGTTCCCGGCCGAATTCCACGCCCAGACCGCGGTGGAATGCGCGGTCAGACTGCATCCCGAAGTCGGAAGCCGGATCGGCGACATCGGGAAAATCGTGATCACGACCCACGAGTCGGCGCTGCGCATCATCGACAAGCAGGGTCCGCTCGGCAATCCCGCCGACCGCGACCATTGCATCCAGTACATGACCGCGATCGGGCTCATCAAGGGCAATCTGACCGCGGCCGATTACGAGGACGACACCGCCCGGGATCCGCGCGTCGACGCGCTGCGCGCCAAAATGGTGTGCATGGAGAACAAGCAATGGACCCGCGATTATCTCGATCCGAACAAGCGCTCGATCGCCAACGCGGTGCAGGTGTTTTTCAGGGACGGCACCAAGACCGCCAACGTTGCGGTTGAATATCCGGTCGGCCATCGCCGCCGCCGCAGACAAGGCGTGCCGCTGCTCGAAGCCAAGTTCAGGACCAATCTCGCGCGCCGCTTCCCGGCCAGGCAGCAGGCTGCGATCCTGGAGTTATGCCACGATCGGCGGCGGTTAGAAGCAACACCGGTCCACGAGTTCGTCGATTTGTTCGTAATTTAAACCCTGGAATATGCCGCGTTGACCGCAGGCATCACCTGCTCCGCCATCAATTCCATGGAACGTCGCGCAAGCCGCGGGTCGGCCCAGTCGTGGCCGGCATACAGCAGCGTCCCGAAGTCGCCCGTGATCTCCCGGAATGCGAACAGCTGATCGATCACGCTGTTGACGCTGCCGCAGATCACGAGCCGGTCGAGCACGTAATCGAGCGTCACCGCGGAATCCGGCAGCTTGAGGTCGTGCTTGAAAATTTCGACGTTGCCGTAGCTCCTGCGTTTGGTAAGAAGGTTCCAGAAGTAGAATCCGTAAGGACCGTTCACGTCTTTTGCATAGCGCCGCGCGGTCGCGTCATCGTCGGCGACGAAAATGCTCTTGCAGACCCGCCAGTCGCGCCGCTCAGCCTTGTGTCCACCGAGCTCGCAGCCCTGCGCGTGCATGGGCCAGTGCGTCGCCGCCCAGTGGGGCTGCAGAAAATTCGCCGTGATCGGCGTCCAGCCGCGCCGGGCGGCCGCGACCAGCCCCTTGGAATGCGGAACGATCGCCGTCACGACGATCGGCGGATGCGGCTGCTGATACGGCTTGAGCATCACGCCCTGCCCCGCCTCCCGCAGCAGCGTGCGCTCGGTGGACAGGTTCCAGAACTGTCCCGTGAGTTTGTACGGAGCGTCGCCGGCCCAGATTGCCAATATCTGATCGATGGCCTCGACGAACATCGCGTTGCGGTCGCGGTCCAGATTGCCGAGCATTTCCATGTCGGAGCGCAACCCCCCGGGCCCGATGCCGAACAGAAAGCGGCCTTCGAGCATATGATCGAGCATGGCGACGGTGGCCGCCACCTGCGCCGGATGGTTGTTGGGCAGGTTGACGGTGCCGCTGCCGAGTTTGATCTGCCGGGTCTCGAAAGCGACGCTCGCGATGAATGCCAGGCACGACGGAATGGATTCGCAGACATCGGTCACGTGCTCGCCGATGAATGCCTCGCAAAAGCCGAGCTTGTCGGCGAGGATGACTGCTTCCCTGTCCTCCTTGAGCGTCTGCGTGTAATCGCGGCCCGGAGGATGCATGGGCATCGTGAAAAATCCCAGCTTCATCGGTTTGTCCTCACCCTATCTCGGCGGCAACGGAGGATTCTGACGGCTGCGCGTGCGCCAGCCGCTGTCCGTGTTCGCGGGTGGTATGAAAGCCCACCTTCGGCCAACGCTCCATCGTGAGCTGAAGATTGAATTTGTTGGGTGCGAGATACACCGGATTGTCATCCACGTCCCGCGCCAGATTCGGCGCATTTTCCTTTTCAAAGCCGCGGCGCGCCGCCTCATCGGGAAATGTCAGCCAGCGCGCGGCAAAGATATTGGTCATGTCGTACACCGCGTCCACCTTGTATTCGCTTTGCAGCCGCTGCACCACGATCTCGAACTGCAGCGATCCGACCGCGCCGAGCAATAGCGCGTTGCCCGACCCTGAGTCGAACACCTGGATCGCGCCCTCTTCGCCGAGTTCCCGCAGCCCTTTCTGCAACTGCTTGGCCTTGAACGGATCGCGCGGCCGCGCCAGCCGGAACAACTCGGGCGCGAAATACGGAATCCCCTTGAACCCGAGCGCCTCGCTTTCCGTCAGCGTATCGCCGATCTGCAACTGCCCGTGATTGTGGATGCCGATGATGTCCCCCGCCACCGCATCTTCACTCCTCACGCGCTCGTTTGCCATGAACGTATGCACGTTGCCGAGCTTCATCCCGCGCCCGATCCGCACATGATGCACCTTCATGCCGGGCTGATAGCGGCCCGAGCAGACGCGAAAGAATGCGATCCGGTCGCGGTGCTTGAGGTCCATGTTCGCCTGGATCTTGAACACGAAGCCAGTGAAAGGGCTCTCCGCAGGCCGGACCATGCGGCTGCCGCCATCGCGCGGCTGCGGCGGCGGTGCCCACTCGATGAGCGCCTGCAGGATTTCCTGTACCCCGAAATTATTGATGCCGGAACCGAAAAACACCGGCGACTGTTCGCCCGCCAGAAAGCGCTCGAGATCGAACGGCGTGCTCGCGCTGCGTATCAGCTCGACATCTCGGCGCAACGCGACCACTTCGTCCGGAAACAATCGATCGAGCTGAGGATTCGCAAGCCCTTCTATCATTTCGGAGTCCGCGCTGCGGCGCTCCCCGCCCGGAGTAAAGCGCAGCAATCGGTCGTGCAGCAGGTGGTACACGCCGCGAAATGCTTTGCCCATGCCGATCGGCCACGTAATCGGCGCGCAGTCGATATTGAGCACCGACTCGATCTCTTCGAGCAGCGCGACGGGCTCGCGGACCTCGCGATCCATTTTGTTCACAAACGTGATGATGGGCGTCGCGCGCAGCCGGCATACCTCAAGCAGCTTGATGGTCTGCGCCTCGACACCTTTGGCAGCGTCGATCACCATCACCGCCGCATCCACCGCGGTGAGCACGCGGTAGGTATCCTCGGAAAAATCCTCGTGCCCGGGAGTGTCGAGCAGGTTCACGGTGTGGCCGAGGTAATCGAACTGCATCACCGAGCTCGTCACCGAAATTCCGCGCTGCTTCTCGACCTCCATCCAGTCGGAAGTGGCGTGACGCGAACTCTTGCGCGCTTTCACGGTGCCCGCCATCTGAATCGCTCCGCCGAACAGCAGCAGCTTCTCGGTGAGCGTGGTCTTGCCCGCGTCGGGATGCGAGATGATGGCAAAGGTACGGCGGCGCGCGACATCGCGCATCAGATCGGTGGGGAAAGCAGGCGCATTCATCGGGTTTGGCTATCCATACAAGGCTGCGGCGAGGATTAGACCCGGCCGCGAAAAACAAAAAACCGCCGGCCGGTATGCGGCGGGCGGTAGCTAAAACAGGATTATACCAAGCTCGCGCGATACGACAGAATAATCTCCAGTTGCCACCGGGTGGCGCCGGCCCGTATTCTTCGAATTTGCCCGACAGCGCTTGTAGTCCTCAACCAGGAGCAACCCATGGCAACCCAGAAAAAACTCACCGGCAAGGTCCCGCGCGAAGCAATCCGGACGCTCGCGATACCCCGCCTCCCGCAAGAGATCATCGCCGGTTTCGCGCGGCTCGTCGATCTGACGGGGACGGTGTCCGATGCCATGGACAACCTCGGCCTCACCGGTGCAATCCCCGCGTCGGTGTTGGCGCCGACGCTGCCGGCCAAGCGTATCGTCGGACAGGCGGTGACGGTGCGCAACGTCGAGCGCCAGCAGTCGGTGTTCCGCAGTGCGAGCGAGGGTGTCAACCGCATGGGCGAAACCGAGGCCTATAACCTCGCCGAACCCGGTGACGTAGTGGTGATCGAGGGACTCGCTGGCGTATCGAACATGGGCGGGCAGTCAGCAACCATCGCTCATCGTCAGGGCTGCGCGGGTGCTGTGATCGATGGCTCCTACCGCGATCCCGACGCCTCGCGCGGGCTGGGTTTCCCGATCTGGGCGCGCGGCGTCACCCAGATCACCGGCAAATGGCGCCTCGAGACCGTCGAGATTAATGGCCGGGTACACATCGCCGGTGTTTCGGCCGACGCTGGTGACCTGGTCGTCGCCGATGACGCAGGCGTAGTGTTCGTCCCGCGCCAGCACGCTGCGGCAGTACTCGACGAATCGCGCAAGATCGACGCCGGCGACAGCAAGCGCAAACAGGACATCGCAGCCGGCGCGGATATCGCCGTGCTCGTGCAAAAAAAATACAAGTAGCGGGTTATTCTCGCGCCGCAATCCGCCGGCATGACGAAATCGTGGTCGTCGCTCAATCGCGCACAAAATCGCCGATTCTTTCCGGCGTGGTGACGATCACGCGCACCGTGCCATCGGCTTCGGAGGACAGCGGCGCGACCGCCAC
>JACPTJ010000275.1 GCA_016192835.1 Betaproteobacteria bacterium | reverse complement strand
TGCTCTCCGACGAGCGCACGCCGGTTCTCCCCGACGTGCCGACTTCAAAGCAAGCCGGGGTCGACAATTTCACGATGCCGTTGTGGTACGGCATGTTTGCACCCGCCGCGACGCCGCGCGATATCGTGTCGAAACTCAGCCTGGAAGTCGTCAAGGCCCTGGGAACGCCTGATCTCCGTGAACGCCTGCAGGCATCGGGAGTCGATCCCTGGCCCGGCACGCCCGAGCAGATGGCGCAGCTGCTGCGCACCGAGACCGCGCGCTACGCTGAAATCGTACGCAGCGCGGGCCTGCCGCGGGAATGAGCTCGCGAGTTATATTAATTGGTATTCGTAGCGCAGGCGCCTCGCCTGCATTCATTGACAGGGCAGGCGAGTAACACGGTCCCACCGCAGAAAAACTCAGAAGCTGTCGAGCCGGAAAAATTCATCATGATGAAGTTCACTATCTTTATGAGCGCGGCGGCGCTGTGCGGGATCTCGGCATCCCCGTCGGCTCAGCCGGTGCCGAAGAACTATCCGAACAAGCCGATCCGCGTCGTGGTGCCGTCCCAGCCGGGCGGCCCACCCGACCTGATCATTAGAATGCTGGCGCCGAAACTGACCGCCGCTCTGGGCCAGCAGCTCGTTATCGACAACCGCGCCGGCGCCGGCGGCATCGTCGGCAGCAACTACGTGGCGAAGGCGGCGCCCGACGGCTACACGTGGCTCTTTACCACCGCGTCGCTCACCAACACGCCGCCGTTTAACAAGAACGTGCCCTTCGATCCGGTGCGCGATTTTTCGCACGTGACGCTCGCGGCGCAGAACTTCGGGCAGGCCCTCATCGTGCCGCCGGGCTTTCCCCCCAAGAGCGTGCAGGAGCTGATCGCGCTCGCGCGGCAGCAGCCCGGCAAACTCAACTACGGCACCGCGGGAATCGGCACCGCGAGCCACATACCGGCCGAAGTGATGAAGTCGATGAGCGGCACGGACATTGTCGCCGTCCTGTACCGCGGTACGCCGGAAGTGCTCACCGACCTCATGGGCGGACGCATCGAAATGATGTTTATCGGAACGCAGGTCGCGCTGCCGCTCGCCCAGGCAGGCAAGGTGCGCGTGCTCGCGCTCACTGGAGCCAAGCGCTGGAAAGGAATGCCGGACGTGCCGACCATGCAGGAGGCGGGCTTCAAGGGTTACAACCTGATCAACTGGTTCGGACTGTGGCTGCCGGCGCGCGCATCGCGGCAGCTCGTCGCGCGCCTGCACGCCGAGACAGTAAAAGCGCTGGCAGAACCTGACATTCGGCGGCAATTCGATGTCCAGGGCCTCGAGGCAGTCGGCTCAAAGCCGGATGACTTCGCGCGCTTCGTTGCGAAGGAAGCAGCGTTCATGATCGAGCTCGCGCGCAAGATCGAAACTGCGGGCAAGCGATAGGGGGGACCGCGTGAAAGACGAAAATTCCGAATTGGCGCCCTGGCAATGGCCCGAGGAGCGGTGGCGCGGGATCGTCGAGCGCGTGCGGGCGGGCCGCTCCCTGCGGCCGCCCGGGTGGCCTGGCGGCGCGCGTTGCGCTGTCGCGCTGTCGTTCGATTCGGACCACGAAACCACTGAGCTGCGCGAAGCCGGAGAATCCGCCGGCCGCCTGTCGCAGGGGCAGTATGGCAACCGCCAGGCGATGCCCCGAATTCTCGGCATCCTCGGTTCGCATGACGTAAAGGCGAGCTTCTACGTGCCGGCAGTCACTGCGCTGCTTTATCCGGATGAGCAGCGGCGAGTCATCGCGGAAGGCCACGAGATCGGAATCCACGGCTGGATACACGAGCGCAATTCGGAGTTGCCGCCGGCAGCGGAGCGCGACCTGCAGATGCGCTCGGCCGACGTGCTGGAACGCGTTGCCGGCATGCGCCCGGTGGGCATCCGCACGCCCTCATGGGACTTCAGCCCGCATACCCTCGCGATCACGCGCGAGATGGGGCTCATCTATGATTCATCGCTGATGGCCGACGACGATTGCTACGAGTTGCTCATGGATGGCGAGAACAGCGGCGTTGTCGAGTTGCCGGTCGAGTGGATCCGGGACGACGCCGTCTACTTCAACATGAACCGCTTCGCCGCGCTTCGCCCCTATACGCCGCCCGCGGATGTTTTTGAAATATTCCGGAAAGAGTTCGATGGCGCGTACCGGGAAGGCGGCATTTTTCAACTCACGATGCATCCGCACATCAGCGGGCACCGTTCCCGCATCTGGATACTGGAAGAGCTGATCCGCTACATGCGCTCGCAACCGGGTGTGTGGTTTGCAACCCATGCAGAAATCGTCCGCTATGCGAAAGCACATGGCGCGTGACTGATCCTGTCGGGCAATTCGCGCTAATCATCGTCGGTTGCTTATGACTCAACGGATCGGAACGCAATTTTACGGCTTCCCGCAAACATGGCTGGGGCGCGTGGTGGGAGGCCTACTGGCCGCGGCACTACTTGTAGCGGCGTTCTTCTTCCTGTTTATTTTCCTGCTGGTTCTCGGCGTAGTGATACTGGCGTTCGTATTGCGCCTGCTTTGGGTAGCGAGAAAAGCCAAAACGCAAGCGTCGCAAGACATTCTCGAAGGAGAATATTCTGTCGAGCCGCAAGAAGAAGGAACACCGGACGGTTCAGCAGCGGATACCACACACAAGGTAATACGCGACGCGAATATCAAGCTGGACTGATCGAAAGCGAAGGGGAAGCCGGGGAGATGCCACCGGCAGGTTTGGTTTTCGTAGCGCAGGCGCCTCGCCTGCATTCGTTGACGGAGCAGGCGTAACTTTAGCAGCCCCATGGCCCGCTTCCCTAGCTCGCGCCAGCGGTTTTCTCTTCGAGGTCTTCCGCTATTTCGCGGAATTGCTCCAGCGCGGCTTCGAGGTCATCAACGATTTCGCGGGCGATGATGTCCGGGGCGGGGAGGTTGGCGCTGTCTTCGAGTGCTTCGTCTTTCAGCCAGAAGATGTCGAGGTTGAGCTTGTCGCGCTTGATGAGTTCGCCGTAGGTGAACGCCTTGAAACGCTCGCTCTCTTTGCGCCCGTGGCGGTTCTTCGGGTTGTAGCAGGCGACGAAGTTGTCGAGGTCGGTGCGCTGGAGGGTGTTTTCCTTCAGCGTGAAATGCTTGTTGGTGCGCAGGTCGTAGATCCACAGCTTTTCGGTCCACGGCTTTTCCTGCGCGGGTTTGCGGTCGAAGAAGAGCACGTTTGCCTTCACGCCCTGCGCGTAGAAGATGCCGGTCGGTAGACGCAGCAGGGTGTGGACATCCGCCTGCTTGAGCAGTCCTCGGCGTATGGTTTCGCCCGCACCGCCTTCGAACAGCACGTTGTCGGGCAGCACCACCGCAGCGCGGCCGTGCTGCTTGAGGATGGTGAAGATGTGCTGCAGGAAGTTGAGCTGTTTGTTGCTCGTCGTGGCCCAGAAGTCGTCGCGGTTGATGATGAGTGATTCTTTCTGCTGCTCGCCCGCTTCGTTGACGATGGTGACGCTGCTCTTCTTGCCGAACGGTGGATTGGCGAGGACCATGTCGTATTCGCCGTGCTTGCCGGCGAGTGCGTCTTTAGTGGTGACGGCCAGCTCGGTGTCCGCCTCGTCGCCGATGCCGTGCAGCATCAGGTTCATCGCGCACAGGCGCGTGACGCTGTCGACCAGTTCGATGCCGAACAGCGTGCCGCTGCGGAGTTGCTTCTTCTGGCCGCGGTCGAGCGGGTGGTGCTTGACGAGGTAATCATGCGCGGCGAGCAGAAAGCCGCCAGTGCCGCAGGCGGGGTCGCAGATGGTCTTGTTGGGCTGCGGGGCCATCACATCCACTATCGCGGCAATCAGCGCGCGCGGCGTGAAATACTGGCCGGCGCCGCCTTTCACGTCCTCGGTCCACGATCAACCGCCGCAGCTTGGCCGGGTCCTGAATCTTGTTCTGCGCCTTGCGGAAGATCACACCCAGCATGCCTGGGCGCTTGCCCAGTTCTTCAAGCGTGTGCCGATAGTGCGTTTCGAGATCGTCACCGTCGAGTTTGATCAGCACATTCCAGCCGAATCCCTTCGGAATGGGCGACGGTTTTTTGAATGGCGGGCGGCTCTGCTCGTCGGCCATCTTGAGGAACAGCAGAAACGTCAATTGCTCGACATAATCGCCGTAGGACAACCCGTCATCCCGCAGGATATTGCAGTAGTTCCAGAGTTTCTGGACCAGAGTGGCGCTGTTCATTTTCCTGAGTGGGCTTTCCGGGTAACGGGTATCATTGGGTCATGAGTAAGAAGCTTTCCGTCTCAAATCGCTACCTGCGCGATCCTGTGTTGCGTGAGAAACTCCTGTGGATATCCGTAAAGTCGTCTTCCGCAATCGAGGGCATACACCAGCCTTTTTCCAAAGACGCGCCACTCACGTTGAGCCGCCCCAATGCTAACGGCCGTGCCGTCGCAAAGAGCAGCAAACGGCGTCGCGGAAAATAGCCGTCATCGAGGCATGGATTTTAATTTTTTCCGATCAAGAGAAAGCGCTCAAAGCGTCCAGCCTTCTCGCCGCATGAGCCCAAGCAAGCTGATGCATGGAATTCCAAGCTCTCTGCAAACGTCAGGGATGTAGTGCGTGCGTTTAGGATTTCGTTTTTCTGCTGCAGACGTTTCCTGCGTCACCACAATCCCGTC
>JACPTJ010000325.1 GCA_016192835.1 Betaproteobacteria bacterium | reverse complement strand
CAACTCAAAGGGCGTACCGCGCTCATCACCGGCGGCTCGCGTGGCATCGGATTCGGGGTGGCGCAGGTGCTCGCCGCCGAAGGCTGCAATCTGCATCTTGCCTCCCGCAGCGCGGCAGATCTGGAAACGGCGCGCAGTAAAATCACCGCCGCCCATCCGGTCAAAGTGAGCTGTCACGCGCTCGATCTGGCAGTTGCTGAAAATGCGGATCGGCTCGCGCGCGAGTGCGGTGAGATCGATATTCTCATCAACAACGCGGGTGCGATACCGCAGGGCGGAATTCTCGATTTCGACGACCAGACCTGGCGCGCCGGCTGGGAGCTCAAGATGTTCGGCTACATCAACCTCACGCGCGAGGTCTACCGCGGGATGTGCGAGCGGCGGCGCGGCGTGATCGTCAACGTGATTGGCGGCGCCGGAGAGCGCCCGACCGCCGGCTACATCGCCGGCAGCATCGCCAACTCCGGCCTGATGACGATGTCGCGCGCGCTCGGCGCCGAAAGCCCCAAGTTCGGCGTGCGCGTGCTGGGCCTCAATCCCAGCGCGACCGCCACCGACCGCGGAGTCGTGCGCTGGCGCAACCAGGCGCAGAAGGAGCTGGGGGATGCGGAGCGCTGGCAGGAGCTGACCAAGGGTTTCCCGTTCGGGCGGCCGGCGTCCGTGGAGGAGGTCGCAAACGTGATCGTTTTTCTTGCGTCCGACCGCGCGTCCTACGTGAGCGGCACGGTGGTGAGCGTTGATGGCGGCGCGGCTTGGCGCAAGTAACGGGAAAAAGGGGCCAGGGTCGATTATTCTCTAAAGAGTCGGCAGTCGCGTGGTTTCCTTGAACGTGAGCCCAAAGCTCTGGCCTCCCACAATAAGCATGTTTTCCGCAAACCCGCGAATTCCAATCTCCTGCCCCATCGCCGGGAGCGGACCCGGCGTAATTACGATGATCGTTCCGGTATCGTCCTGCAGGCTGTAGCTCTTGATGTTGAGCAATGGAATCTTGCTGGTGTCCATGACCTTGCCGCGGATCTTTACCTCTCGACCTTCGAACTGGGCGGCCTTAGCAACGATTTCACCGATCTTGGTATAGCCGAAGGGGAGGTAGTCACATCCGGGCAGGCAGCCGATCGCAATTAGGCAGACCACCGTCGACGTGACGCGAATGCCGAGTTTCCAGTCATGTCGAACCTGGAATATTGCTGCCATGGGACCCTCCGTAGCGTGCGACCGCAAGACGTCAACAACGCGCCTTGAGTTGAAAATAATACCTTAGTGTCAACAGGGGTGTGCAACTATAATCCAGCGGCACAAACACTCTTTGTGCTCAAATTGCCGCGCTGAATCACGTAAATCAGCCCGAGTTTGAAAGCGAGCGCGATGACTTCGGGATTGGCGTGAAGCGAATAACGGCCGCACATGGCGGCTATTGTAGCGCCTGACGCTTGACTGCGGCGCGGGCAAAGGTGAAGCTTTGATTTTCTCAAGAGGGAAGCATGAACACCAAAAGTGATACATCGCTCGCGCGCAACGTGACGCGACTCGCGCATCTCGACTTGCCCGGCGGCGGACAGGTCTGCGTTGATGGCAACTATGCCTACGTCGGACACGTCGGCGGCAAGAGTGGGCCTGACACCACCATACTCGACGTCGCGGACCCGAAACACCCGAAAGTGGTCGGCACATTAAAGCAGGACCATCCCGATTCTCACAGCCACAAGGTACGCGTGGTGGGAGACATCATGATCGTCAATGTGGAGCAGAACAGCACCGGGATGGGACGCCGGGCGGAAGATTTGCACCACGTGCGCGCGCGGTTGCAGCGCTCGTCGAGACGAGAGCCAACGGAGGGCGAGCTGGAGCGGGCGCTGAAGCTCAAGCAGGGCGAGCTTCCGCTGCTCCTGAAAACGCATAAGAGCGGTTACGCCTACGGGGGATTCAAGATCTACGATATTTCAGACCGTGCCGCGCCGCGCTTGCTTGCCTACCAGAAAACCGGCGGTGTGGGCGTGCACCGCTTCGACATGGATGGGAATTACGTCTACATCTCGACCGAGATGGAAGGTTATCTCGGCAACATTCTGGTGACATACGATATCCGAGATCCGCGCCAACCCAAAGAAGTCTCGCGCTGGTGGCTGCCGGGCCAGCACATCGCGGGCGGAGAAACACCCACGTGGCACGAACGCAGCCATCGCCTGCACCACGCGTTGCGGCGAGGCGACCGCATGTGGGCGGGAGTATGGCAGGCGGGCATGCGTATAGTCGACGTGTCCGATATCACCCGGCCGCGCACGATCGGAGCGTATAACTACCATCCGCCGTTCAAGGACCCGACGCACACGTTCATGCCCATGCGCGCGCCCATCGACGGGCGCGACATCGCCGTGACGATCGACGAGGAGGAGCGCTACTATAACGCCGAAGTGAGCGAGCAGCGCCGGGGCCGCGTCCACGCCTGCATTTCAGTTTTCGATGTGACCGATGTCGGGAACATCAAGCCGTTATCGCTGTTCCACGTGAGCGAGCTCGATTCGCCCTGGAGCCGCACCCCGCGCAGCCGTTTCGGCGCGCACCAATTCCACGAACACGCGGTTGGCACGCTGATCTACGCCACCTGGTTCAGCGGGGGGCTGCGAATAATCGACCTGGCCGATCCGTCCGCCCCCCAGGAAGCCGGTCATTTCATACCCGAGCCGGTCAGCGGAAATCCGGCGCCGCAGAGCAACGACGTGTTTGTCGATCGGCGCGGACTCATTTACCTGACGGATCGCAACGCGGGATTCGACATACTCGAGTTTCGACGCTGACAAGTGTGCGCGGCGGCCTGACGCGTCTCATTCCGATTCCACGTCAAGAGTTACATTATTTTCGGTGTAGGGTGCGCTTGCGCACCGATTGCCGGATGGTGCGCAAGCGCACCCTACGCAAATTAATGCTTTTTTGATTTTGAAATGGAATCAGGTATGCCGCGCCGCGAAGTCACTCGGGTTTCAAGCCGGCAGCCTTGATCAGCCGGCCGGATTTCTCATAGTCGGCCCGAAAGCGCGCCGCGAACTGCGCGGGCGAGTTGTCGCTCGCGAATCCCATTCCCTGGCTCGCCCAGAACTCTTTGATCGCCGGCGTCCCGAGGATGCCGACGACCGTCGCATTGAGCTTGGCGATGATGTCCTTGGGAGTGGCGGCAGGCGCGAGGATTCCATGCCAGCCGGTAAATTCGAATCCTGGCAGCCCCGCCTCGGTAATCGTGGGGAGCTGCGGCATGAGCGGGTCGCGCGTCAAGCCCGACATCGCGAGCGCCCGCAATCTGCCCGACTTGATGTGCTGCTGCACGACCGCCAGCGTGTAGAACATCATGTCGATGCGTCCGCCCATGATATCGGTCACGGCAGGCGGTCCGCCCTTGTACGGAACGTGCACGATGTCGATTGCGGCCATGCTCTTGAAAAGCTCGCCGGCGAGATGCAGTCCGCTGCCGAAGCCCGCGGAGCCGAAAGTAAGCACGCCCGGCCGCGCGCGGGCAAGATCGATCAGCTCCCTGGCGCTCTTCGCGGGCACGCTGGGATGGACGAACAGGACGAGGGGGAATGCGCCGATCTGCACCACGGGCGCAAGATCCCGTAACACGTCGAACGTCATGCGCGCATGCATGTGCGGGCTGGTGGTCAGCGACGAGCCCGGCGTGGCGAGCAACATATAGCCGTCGGCCGGCGCTTTCACGACGAGCTCGTTCGCAATGATGCCCGTCGCCCCGGCCCGATTATCGACGACGACTTGCTGGCCGAGGAGCTCGGTCATGCGCAATGCGACCGGCCGGGCAAGTATATCCACCGTGCTCCCGGCCGGGAATCCGATGAGGATTCTGATGGGCTTGGCTGGATAGCCTTGTGCCCCTGCCGCCGATGTCCAGCAGATGGCAACGATCAGCGCGACGGTTTTCAAGACGCCCAACGCGGTTTCGCGACTACGTTGTTGTTCCATGATACCTCCGAGACTACCTCTGCGTCTGGCAGCAGCTCTGGTTTAAAAGCGGGCGCGATGATTGGGGATTGGCGTGGAGCGGATAACGCCCGCACATGGCGGCTATTGTAGCGGGGAAAACCTCAGGGGATACGCAGTCCCGCAAGCCAATAACTATGCGCCTTCCCGGGCAATCAATGGACATAGGGCGTGCGCGGTCATGTAGCGCAGGCGCCTCGCCTGCATTCGTTGCCGGGGTTATGTAGCGCAGGCGCCCCTCCTGCAATCGTTTAGGAGATTATGTGGCGCCGACGCCGAGCTGTACGACATCGTCGGCGACGAATGCCGCCGCTTGACTGTGACGCAGAGTAGGCGGAAGCTTTCGCAGAGTGGATGAACTTCTTCAATTGCGGAAAGGAACCAAAATGTTTCTCCGTTCCCGCGCGTTAATGGCAGCACTTGCAGCTTGCGTTTTCTGCACTGCGCTGCTCGCAACCGGCAGCGCGTTTGCGCAGGCGGTGAGGCCGGCGACGGATTATCCGACACGCGTCGTCCGCTGGGTTGTGCCTTTTACGCCGGGCGCATCGAATGACGTGATCGCGCGGCTGCTTGCCCAGAAACTCACCGAGATGTGGGGGCAGCAGGTCGTAATCGACAATCGCGGCGGCGCCGGCGGCCTGATCGGAGCCGAGATCGTTGTCAAGTCGACCCCCGATGGCTATACCCTTCTGCTCGCAAATCCGGGCGCAAACGCAATCAACTTTTCGTTGCGCGCGAAAATCTCTTACCGGGCGGAGGACTTTGCGCCGGTGATCCTGCTGGGCTGGTCGCCCATCATGCTGGTGACCAGCGCGACTTTTCCCGCGGCGGGTGTCAAAGACGTGATCGCGCTGGCGCAAGCCAAGCCTGGCCAGCTTTCAGGCGGATCCTCGGGGACGGGCGGCAGCAGCCACCTTGCGCTCGAATTCTTCAAGTTGCAGGCCGGCGTTGATATTCTGCATGTGCCATACAAGGGCGCAACACCCGCGATTACGGACATGATAGGCGGGCAGGTCTCGTTGATATTTACCACGTCAGTCACGGCACAGCCTCTGATCAATGCCGGCAAACTGAAAGCGCTCGCCGTGTCCGGCAACAAGCGGCTCGCGATCTATCCGGCGGTACCCACGACCGAAGAGCAGGGGCTGACCGGTTTCGATGTCTTGATCTGGTTCGGAGTATCGGTGCCTGCCGGTACACCGCGGCCGGTCGTGCTCAAGCTGAATCTCGATCTGGAAAAGACGCTGCAATTGCGTGAAGTCCGCGAGCGCTTCGCCGCGCTCGGCCTCGATCCCCAGGGCGGCAGCCCCGAGCGTTTCGCCGCGCTGCTCAGAGAAGATACCGAGCGCTGGAGCAAGGTGGTCAAGGCGGCCAACGTGCGCACCGATTGACCTTTCCGCGTTCTCACTGAGGCCGCAAAATTCGTGAAGAGCAACCTGAACTACAAGGCGCAATTCCTGGCGGTGGTGTTGACCGGTGTGTCGGCTGTCGCGGCACACGCGCAGCGAACCGATGTCCGTGATCCGGCGGCCGGCTATCCTGGGCGCCCGGTGCGGCTGGTGGTGAATGCACCACCGGGCGGCGGCACCGACATCCTCGCGCGGCTGGTCGCCCTGAAGCTCGGCGATGCCTGGGGTCAGCCGGTCGTCGTGGACAACCGCTCGGGCGGGGGCGGCATTATCGGCACGGAGACAGTGGCTCGGGCGCCGCCCGACGGCCACACGCTGCTGATGTCGTTCACGAGCCACGTGATCAATGTGAGCCTGCATTCCAAGCTGCCCTACGACACGCTGCGCGATTTCGCCGCCATCGCCTTCGTGGCTACGGTGCCGAATATCCTGGTCGTGCATCCTTCGGTGCCGGTGCGCAACGTCGGCGAGTTGGTCAACTACGTGCGCGCGCGCCCGGGACAGGTCGGCTATGCGTCGGCGGGGTCCGGCAGCGCGAACCATCTCGCTGCCGTGCTTTTGGAGAGCATGGCCGGGGTCAAGCTCCTGCACGTACCGTACAAGGGCGGCGCGCCGGCGCAGGCCGACGTGATCGCCGGCCACGTGCCGATAGCGTTCGCCAATGCTGTATCGGCTCTGCCGCATGTGCGTAGCGGCCGGCTGCGCGGACTCGCTACCACCGGGCTGAAACGGTCCCATGCGGTGCCCGAACTGCCGACCCTCGACGAAGCCGGTATCAAGGGTTACGAGGCAAACGCGTGGTTCGGGCTCTACGCGCCGGCGCGCGTCTCTGCCGGCATCCTGGAGAAGGTGAACTCCGACGTGCAGCGCACGGTCGCCCTGCTCGAAATACAGGAGCGGTTCGCCGGGCAGGGTGCGGAGCCGAACCCGATGTCGGTGGCGCAGTTCTCGGCCTTCGTGCGCAGCGAGGTTGCCCGCTGGGCGAAAGTGGTGGCGGCGGCCGGGGCTCGGGTCGACTGATCTGCATTTACCGCGGCACGCTTGCGCACCACTGCGTCGAAATTTGAGAGCCGCTATTCGAGCTATTGTGTGGTTAAAATCCCCGCTGGCATGCGTGTCGCAGCCATCGAACTATCGAGCTTTACATAACTATGTAACATCGCTCGATCCCTCACCCCCAACCCCTCTCCCGGAGGGCGAGGGGAGCGTCGAGCGAAACCAGACTGTCGTCCGGTTTCGTAATTATCAGCAGGAGCGCAACAACATGGTAACGAGCCTTGAAATCAAGACGCGCGCCGCCGTTCTTGACGGACAACCGTTCGGCGCAACCGGCGCCTACGAAAAAATCGCCGGAACCCTGCGCTTTACCGTTGATCCCGCGCATCCTTTGCAT
>JACPTJ010000324.1 GCA_016192835.1 Betaproteobacteria bacterium | reverse complement strand
GGTGGTGCTCGTGTCGAGCGGGGCCATCGCCGAAGGCATGCAGCGCCTGGGCTGGAAGCAGCGGCCGAGCGCGGTGCACGAATTGCAGGCCGCAGCGGCGGTCGGCCAGATGGGACTGATCGAGGTCTACGAATCGTGTTTCCGGGAGCACGGATTGCTGACTTCGCAGATCCTGCTGACCCATGAGGACATGGCCGACCGCAAGCGTTATCTGAACGCGCGCTCGACGCTGCGCACGCTGTTAGAACTCGGCGTCGTTCCCATCATCAACGAAAACGACACCGTGGCCACCGATGAAATCCGTCTCGGCGACAACGACACGCTCGGCGCGCTGGTGACGAACCTGATCGAAGCCGATGTGCTGGTGATACTCACCGATCAGGCGGGGCTCTACTCCGCCGACCCGCGCAAGCATGCCGCGGCGGAGTTGATCGCGTTGGCGCAGGCGGGCGATCCCGAGCTGGAAAAAATCTCGGGTGGCGCCGGCAGCGGGATCGCACTGGGCGGCATGCTGACCAAGGTGCTGGCGGCAAAACGCGCCGCGCGCAGCGGCGCTCACACGGTGATCGCGTCGGGTCACGAGCCGGACGTGCTGGTGCGGCTCGCGCGCGGCGAGAAAATCGGCACGCTGCTCAAGGCCGCGACACCGACGCTGGCGGCGCGCAAGCAGTGGCTTGCCGATCATCTGCAGGTGCGCGGCCGGTTGATGCTCGACGCCGGAGCGGTCAAGGCATTGCGCGACCAGCACAAGAGCCTGCTGCCGATCGGCGTCCATGAGGTGAGCGGCGAGTTCGAACGCGGCGAAGTGGTCGCGTGCTGCAACCCGGACGGCGCCGAAATCGCGCGCGGGCTCGTCAATTACAGCGCCACCGAGACGCGCCGCATCCTGAAAACACCATCGGGCGAAATCGAAGCCAGGCTCGGCTACATCGACGAGCCCGAGCTGATCCATCGAGACAATCTGGTCCTGCTTTAGATTCTTCGCTCATCCGCCTTTGGTGTGAGTCGGGCCGCCCACGCTCCCTCTCCCTTGATGGGAGAGGGCCGGGGTGAGGGTGAACGGCCCGCATTTTCCCCTCACCCTGTCCCTCTCCCACAAGGGGCGAGGGAACCTGCTGCCTACTCTCTCGCGGATTGCCCGCTAGTGGCCCACAGAAGTGTCTGAAGAACCCGATTCTTACATCCCGCTTCGGGGCGGGACACCGTATTTGAAGCGATTAATCGCATCTGCGGGCGTTTTGACCGGTCTTTTCCCCTCGAGACACAGATAGTCCGCATACAGCACGCCGTGCGGGCTGTTGACGTTGCCGTACTCGATCCGGCGCCATTTGCCGGGGCGCGGGTTGGACCAGGTGCCATCGCGCCGGCCGAACGCGTAGTATTTCTGTTCGCGCATCTCGCAGCGGATGCCTTCATAAGAGACGTTCTCCGCGCCGCCCGAGCCCTTGATGACCAGCGTATAGCGCACCACGCCATCGCTGCCGATGAGAATTGACTGCGTGTCGATGTAGAAGCGGTTGCTGCTCGCCGGGCTGACCTCAAACGAAATCAGGTTTTCGGATTTGGGAAACGGCGGCAATTTCAATTCGAGTTCGACCCACGCTTTGGGGTCTTCGTCCTCCCGGTCTGCCCATGGCTGGGCGGCAGCAGCCGCGGGCAGCAACAGGCAGCATGCAAGCAGCATCCGCAGTATTGCTCTAGCCACAATAGACGTGCTCGCGCGTGAGCGGTGTCGACTGCGTTCCACCCGGCAATGGCCGGCCGGCCAGCACCTGATTAACCGAAACCCAGCCGCGCTGGAACGCGAGCGCGTAACCGGCCATGTAAATGCGCCAGATCCGGTATTTCTTTTCGCCGACCAGCGCGCGCGCCTCTTCCCTGCGCGCATCGAGCCGATCGACCCAGTGCCACAGCGTCTTCGCGTAATGCGGGCGCAGGCATTCGACGTCGAGGCATTCGAGGTTCTCGCGCGCCATCAGTTCGATTTCCTTCGACAGGTGCGGGATTTCGCCGCCGGGGAACACGTAGTGCTCGATAAAATCGGCAACGTCGGGACTCAGGCCGCCTGAATGCAGGCCCGTCGATGTCAGGCCGTGGTTCATCACCAGGCCGCCCGGCTTGAGCAGGCGGTAAATCTTGGCGAAATAAGCCGGCAGCATTTTCTTGCCGACGTGTTCGAACATGCCGACGCTGGCGATTTTGTCGAACGGCTCATGCTCCGGCAAATCGCGGTAATCGAGCAGCCGCACTTCGCAACGGTCGGCGAGATTGCGCGTCCGGATCTGGTCGTTCACGTAGTCGAACTGATTCCGGCTCAGCGTGATTCCGGTCGCGTGCGCGCCGTATTTTTCCGCGGCGCGAAATATCAGAGCTCCCCAGCCGCAGCCGACGTCGAGGAACCGCTCGCCGGGCTTGAGGATGAGTTTGCGGCAGACGTGATCGAGCTTCTGCTGCTGCGCGACATCGAGGCTGTCGTCCGCGTCGCGAAAATACGCGCATGAGTAGACGCGCTGCTGGTCGAGCCATAGCGCGAAGAAGTCGTTGGATACGTCGTAATGGTGAGTGATCGCGCGCCGGTCAAACAGACGCGTGTGCAACCACCACTTCCAGTCGTCGTTGTCGCGTTTCTTGAGATCAACCTGCTGCGGGCCGCACAGCGACTCGGCAAACTCGACCAGGTCGTGGATGTCGCAGTCGATGTCGATGTCGCCCTCGACGTAAGCGCGGCCGATCTTGCCCAGACCGGGTCTGGCCAGCGCCCTGAGCGCGGCCGGCCGGCGCAACACCAAAGTCAGCTTGGGAACCTCTCCCAGGCTCACGCGCTTGCCGTTCCAGAACTCGACGTTGACCGGCAGGTGCAACCCGCGCAGGCGTTGTTCGAACCGGTTGACTAGCTGAGCTTGCAGCATTTATTCCTCCGCGCCGTTTGCGCCAATGCCGACATGCCGCTCGAATACCTGTTACCCCGGTAAAAACCGGTTCCGGCAGCCGCGTTCCGATGCCGGATTTCGGGGCGGTCTAGGTCCGCAGATCCTGCATCAAGGATGTTCTTACCTCAGGGCTTACGCTGTCAATAGCCTCGGTATAAAGCGGGTGATCCACGCCGATGGCAAGTGCGGCCCGCGCGACGAGGGAGTCTATCATCGGTGGCGTGAGTTCGAAACGAAGAAAATGCACCGCTGAGGTCTTTAGCTCGTTGGCACGCGCGAGGTCTTCGTCGGCAATCGCATAGACCCGCTCGCAGCCCGCAACCTGCGCCCAGACCCGATCCTCGATGCCTCTCAATGCCCCCAGCATGCGCTGCCGCTCGTCGACGTCGGGATACTCGATCAGCATCGTCGCCTTCCAGTTGGCGCCGTCCGGAATCAGCGGGTTGTAGGCGTCGAGTTCGTCGCGGATGCCCTCCGGTTCGAATATGCGCTCGACGCGCAGCATTTCCTGGATCTGGTAGCGGATGGTGAGTTCGTCCTCGAACAGCAGCGTCACGTGATCGCCGAGCTGCACGGTGCGGTGCTTCTTGTGCGCGATGACCTCGGCGCGGAAATCGCCGCGCGCCTTGGCGTATGCCTCGAGCGTCAGCAGGCTGTCAGGGGTGATAGGGGCCATAAATGCCGTGACTGGTGACTGGTGGCTGGTGATTGGTGGCCGATCGCGCTGCTCACAGGCCGTAAGCCATCAGTACCAGCGTGATCGGATGCACTTTTTTCGCGCGGGTCTCACCCATGCCCTGCTGGATGTGGCGCCCGGCGATCGGGCAGTCGGAGCTGATGAAATCCGGATCGGACGCCGCCATCTGCCTGAATACCGGGCGGCCGATTTTCATCGATTGCTCGAAGAACTCGGTTTTTACCCCCCAGGTGCCGTCATGACCCGAACAGCGCTCGACGGTGTTGATCTCGGTGCCGGGCACCAACTGCAGCAGCTCGCGGGTCTTCTGCCCCATATTCTGCACCCGCGCGTGGCACGGAATGTGGTACGAGACCTTGCCGAGCGCACGCTTGAAATCGGTCTTGAGCAAACCATCCTTGGCGCGCAGGACCAGGTATTCGAACGGATCGAACATCGCGTCCCGCACCGCTTGCACGTCGGGGTCGCCCGGAAACATCAGCGGCAGTTCCTGCTTGTACATCAGCGTGCATGACGGGATCGCCGACAGGATCGCGTAGCCCTCGCGCGCGAGTTTTGCCAGCGGCGGGATATTGATCTCTTTCAGCCGCGCCACCGCGTCGAGGTCGCCGAGTTCGAGTTTCGGCATGCCGCAGCACGCCTCCTTTGCGACCACCACCGACGGAATCTCGTTGTGCCCGAGCACGCGCAGCAGGTCGTGCCCGATGCCCGGTTCGTTGTAATTCACATAACAGGTCGAAAAAATTGCGACCTTGCCCGGCGCGCTCTTGCCCTCGTTCACCGCGAACGACGCATTCGGCTGCGCTTTCGCGCGGAACTTCGCGCTCGCATAATCGGGCAGCACGCGGTCCCTGTGCACGCCCAGTACCTTGTCCATCACGCCGCGCGCAACCGGCGCCTTGTTGGCTGCGTTGACGAACTGCACCACGACCGGAATCGTTGCCAGCCTGCCGATCGCGTCCGTCGACGACAGCAGCTTGTCGCGCAAAGTGGTGCCGCCGTTCTTGAACTTGACCGCCTTGGCGCGCAGCATCAGGTGCGGGAAGTCCACGTTCCACGGGTGCGGCGGCACGTACGGGCACTTGGTCATGTAGCACAGGTCGCACAGGTAGCAGCGGTCGACCACTTCCCCGAAGCGCGCTCGATCGACGCCGTCGAGCTCACCGGTCCCGCCTTCGTCGATCAGGTCGAACAGGCGCGGAAACGCCGTGCACAGACTGACGCAGCGGCGGCAGCCATGACAGATGTCGAACACGCGGTGCAGCTCGGCGAATACTTTTTCGGCGTCGTAGAAGTCCGGCGCCTGCCAGTCGAGCGCGTGGCGGGTCGGGGCTTCCAAACTGCCTTCGCGAACAGTCATGATTCCAGGGGTAAAGGGGGAGGAATG
>JACPTJ010000323.1 GCA_016192835.1 Betaproteobacteria bacterium | reverse complement strand
GCTCGAGCAGCAGCGGATTCGGCTCGCCGCCGGACCCGATCAATCCGACCGCGTATTTTGAGCTCGGCACCACCGCGCTTGCGGCCAACGCCCCGGCGCGGCGCGCCGGCACCGGCTGCAGGTTCGCGAAAGTCGCGCTGCCATCGTAACGAAAACCGGTGCAGGTGCCGCGGAATATGGTGTCGTAGTCTCTGGCCAGGGTGCCGTCGGCGCAGCGATAATCAGCGCCGGCTTCCTGCAGGAACATCTGTTCGAACGCCGCCGCGGGCGATGGCGCGCGCAAAATGCCAGCCACGATTCCGAGCAGGTTCTTCACGCGCGGTAGCGACAACGCGTCCTGCAATTGCTGTGGGAGCGACGCCACCGCATGCGGTGGCGCCGCATCAACCGCCGGCGGTGCGAGTTCCTCGCGTCCGGGCGAGCCCGGCAGATAAATCGAACCGAGCGCCCAATCGAGCGGAATGACCAACCACTTGAGAGTGGGGAATTGCAGGCGCTGCAGAAATTCGGCTTCGGCGATCACCGTCGACAGCAAGTTGCCGGTTTGCGCGAAGTTGTAGATCGTCATTCCCGCGGGAAACATGTCCTGCGTGATTCCCATCGAGGTCGACGAGCCGAAAACCACCGTGTCGATCTGCGGGAGGCGGTCGAACAGGCGCGCCGACTTGAACGGGCGGTTGGCGCTCAGCGGCGGCGCATACGTCACGCCGCGCGTCGCCTCCTGCCACCGGCTCGCGTCCACGGCGACAGTGCCGCCGCCGAAGCTGCGCACCCCGAGCGTGTAATTCAGCGCTAGCACCGGCAGCAGCACCACTACCGCAACCGCGACGACGATCGCAACGTATCTGGCGTGCTGGCGGTCCGGGCTCATCAGAACTGGAAGTAAAGAAATTCCGACTGCCTGTGCAGATTGAAAATCGCGAGCAGCGCGAGCGTTGCGGTAAGCAGCGCGTAAAACGGCGTCGGGCGCCAGGTAAACCGCGCATGGTACTGGTCGGCGAGCAGCGCCAGCGCCGGGCGGTAGGCCGCGAGCAGTTGTTGCGTGTTGGGCGCGAACCATACCACGGCGAGCAGAATCCAGATCCAGTTCACGACCCCGCCGCCCACCAGGTCGCGTGTGTCGCCGAAAATTACGCCGTGCGCCGCGAGCCACTGCCCTGCCGCGCCCCATTGCGGCAACCAGAAGTCAGGCAGCACCAATCCGTTCATTCCGGCCATCGCCTTCAGCATCGCGACCGCCGCCGTGAGATCGGCGGCGCGAAATATCACCCAGCCGAGCACCACAGCGACAAAAGTAAGCAGGCCGGCGCAGGCGCGTCCCCACCATGTCGAGCGCTTGAGATCGTGCCCGAGCCGCGCGCGCAACGCACGCCAGCCATGATTGACCACCAGATAACCGCCGTGCAGAGCGCCCCACGCGACGAAGGTCCAGCCAGCGCCATGCCACAGCCCGCCGAGCGCCATCGTAAGCATCAGGTTGACGTAACGCCGCGCCGCGCCCTTGCGGTTGCCGCCCAGCGGTATGTAGAGGTAATCGCGCAGAAAGCGCGACAGCGTCATGTGCCAGCGGCGCCAGAAGTCGATGATATTGACTGCCTTGTAGGGTGAATGAAAGTTGAGCGGGAGCACGACGCCGAACAGCCGCGACAGCCCGATCGCCATGTCCGAATAACCCGAAAAATCGAAATACAGCTGAAAGGTATACGCGAGCGCGCCGCACCACGCTTCGAGCAGCGTCAGCTCGGCGCCCGCGGCCGCCGCATCGAACACCGGCCTCGCATACGCGCCGACCTCATCGGCGATCATCACCTTCTTGAACAGGCCGATCACGAATATCGTGATGCCGACCGCCGTGTTCTCGAAGCTGAAGCGGTAGGTAATCGGAAGCCCGAATTGCGGCATTATTTCGGCGTGATGCAGCACGGGGCCCGCGATCAGGTGCGGGAAATAAGTGACGAACAGGCTGTAATGCACGAAGTTGTATTCACGCGCCTTGCCGTAATAAGTGTCTGCAAGAAATGCGATCTGCGTGAACGTGAAGAACGAGATCCCGAGCGGCAGCACGATTTCGCCGAAGGAGAGCGCCGCGCCTGAGAAGTGGCTGATGCTGGCAAGGAAAAAATTCGCGTACTTGTAGTAACCGAGCACCGCGAGGTTCGCGGTGACCGCAAAAATCAGCCAGCGCTTCTGGCTGGCCTGCTCGCCGCGCGCCCGGTTACGCGCGATCGTGACCCCGCAGGCGTAATTGAAAAGTATCGAAGCCACCAGCAGCCAGACATACAGCGGATTCCACCAGCCGTAGAAGATGAGCGATGCCGCGGTGAGCCACGCTGCCGCGAGCAGCGGCCTGACGCGCCCGAGCAGAAAAAATCCCGCCAGCGTGACGGGCAGGAATGCAAAAATGAAAACGTAGGAGTTAAACAGCATGTGATGACATATGCCGCGTCAGCCGCGCAACCTGGTCTCGCATGCCGACAACGAGATTCTTTCTCCCTCGATGGAAGTGGCGCGCCTGATCCAGCGTAGGGTGCGCTTGCGCACCACTCGGAAAGATTGCTTGCGTTCATGCGGCGCCATCACATCGGTGCGCAAGCGCACCCTACGCACCCACTCCCATTCCCGATCCCCGGCCTCAAGCGCGCGCCTGAAAAAATCCGCGCACCGCATCGATCACGGTGTCGACCTCGGCATCGCTGATGCTGTAATAAATCGGCAGGCGCAGCAGCCGCTCGCTGATGTCATCGGTCACCTTCATGCTGCCGCTCGTGCGTCCCCGCGTCCTGCCCGCCGGTGACGAATGCAGGGGCACGTAATGCGACACCGCGAGTATATCCTGCGTCCGGAGGTGCGCGGCCAGCGCCGAGCGCGTCGCGAGAGTATCCGTCAGCACGTAAAATAAATGGCCGTTCGGCTCGCGATCGCCGTAGTTGCGGCGTGGCAGCTCGATCAGGCCCGCAGCGGCCAGCGCGCCGAGCCCGGCGTAATAGCGCTGCCACACCGCACGGCGCCGCGCGATCACCGCATCGGAATGCACGAACTGCGCCTCCAGAAACGCAGCAACGAGCTCGCTCGGCAGGTACGACGAGCCGATGTCGACCCAGCTGTATTTGTCGACTTCGCCGCGCAGGAACCTGCTGCGGTTGGTGCCTTTCTCGCGGATGATTTCGGCGCGCGCGACGAAGCGCCCGTCGTTGACGAGCAGTGCGCCGCCTTCGCCGCTGAGCAGGTTCTTGGTTTCATGGAAGCTCACGCAGCCGAGTTCGCCGATGGTACCGAGATTGC
>JACPTJ010000322.1 GCA_016192835.1 Betaproteobacteria bacterium | reverse complement strand
TCATTGACGCCGTCGCCCGCCATCGCAACCACACGGCCTTCGACCCTGAGCTTCTTGACGATCTCGCCCTTTTGGTGAGGCAGCACCTCGGCCTCGACCTCGTCGATGCCGAGCTTGCGGGCCACGGCCGCGGCCGTGGTGCTATTGTCGCCGGTCAGCATGACCACGCGCACGCCATCGGCCCGCAGGTCTTTGATGGCGTTTGCCGTCGTCTTCTTGATCGGGTCGGCTACGCCGATGAGGCCTGCCACGGCGGCATCCACCGCGACAAACATCACTGTCTGGCCATCGCGACGGAGGTTTTCCGCCATCGCGGCGAATCGACGGGCGTCCACCCCCAGGTCTTCCAGCAACCGGGTGTTCCCGAGCGCGACCCGGCGGCCCTCCACGGTGCCGATAACGCCTTTGCCGGTCGGCGCATCGAAATCCCCGGCATCGGCGAGCTTGAGTTCACGCTCTTTTGCAGCGTCGACGATCGCGGCGGCGAGCGGATGCTCACTCGATCGCTCGATGCTCGCGGCAAGACGCAGGAGTTCGTCTTTGCCGAAGCCGTCGCCGGTTTCGACGCTGACGACCCTCGGCTTGCCCTCGGTGAGCGTACCGGTCTTGTCGATCACCAGCGTATCGACCTTCTCGAAGCGCTCGAGGGCCTCTGCGTTCTTGATGAGTACGCCGGCCTGCGCGCCGCGGCCGACGCCCACTTGGATTGCCATTGGCGTCGCTAGGCCGAGCGCGCAGGGGCACGCGATGATCAGGACCGCGACCGCGGCCACGAGCGCATGCGCCAAAGCTGGCGGCGGACCCCAGAGCGCCCAGGCGCCGAAGGCGAGGACTGCGGCCGCGACGACGGCTGGCACGAAGTAGCCGGACACCGCGTCGGCGAGCCGCTGAATCGGCGCGCGCGAGCGCTGCGCTTCCGCGACCATCTGCACGATCTGCGCGAGCACGGTTTCGGCTCCGACCCGCTCGGCCCGCATCACGAAACTGCCAGTGCCGTTGACCGTGCCGCCGATCACCTTGTCGCCCGTCGTCTTCTCGACCGGCATGGACTCGCCGGACACCATGGACTCGTCGACGGCACTGCGCCCGTCCAGCAACTCCCCGTCAACCGGCACCTTGTCGCCCGGCCGCACGCGCAGTCGATCGCCCTTTTGCACTTCATCGAGCGGGATCTCATCCTCGTCGCCGCTCTCGCCGAGGCGGCGCGCAGTCTGCGGTGCCAGGTCGAGCAGCGCGCGCAGCGCGCCGCCAGTCCTTTCGCGGGCCCTTAGCTCCAGCACCTGGCCCAGCAGCACCAGCACGACGATCACCGCTGCTGTCTCGAAGTAGACGCCGATCCGGCCGGACGCATCGCGGATTGTGTCCGGGAAAACTCCCGGGGCCACCGTTGCGACGACGCTATAGGCGAAAGCCGCACCTACGCCGATCGCAATCAGCGTGAACATGTTGAGGTTCCAGGTGGCCACCGACTTCCAGCCGCGCTGGAAGAACGGCCAGCCGGTCCATAGGACCACCGGGGTCGCAAGCAGGAGTTCCAGCCACATCGAAACGTCGTGTGGAACGAGGCGATCCAGAAGCGGTCTCAGAACCGGCAGATAGCCGCCCATGGCGAGTACGAGGATCGGCGCCGCAAGGCCGGCGCCGATCCAGAACCTGCGCGTCATATCGACGAGCTCGGGATTCCTCTCAGCGGCCGAATCCGTCATCGGCTCGAGCGCCATGCCGCACTTCGGACAGGCGGTCGGGCCATCACTCTCCACCCCAGGGCACATTGGGCAAATGTACTTGCTAATAGCCGTCGTCGGATTCGACGGGGTCTCGCGTTGTTTCGTACTACCACTGCCGCAACAGGAACCGGCGCCGTTACGTGCAGACGCTATTGCCAGCACCCCTTGCGGATCCTTACGGAATCTGTCCACGCAGCCTGCGCCGCAGAAATAGTAAGCGCTCCCGCCGTGCTCGACACGATGCGCGGCGCGCGCCGGATCGACTTCCATACCACAGACAGGATCCCTGAGGCGCGCACGGGTGACGGCGGCGTGATCGTTCATCTGCTATTCCTCGCTGTCCTTGCCATCATCAAGCTCGTCGAGGATCGGGCAGTCGGGCCGGGCGTCCCCGTGGCAGCGCCTGACCAGGTCTGCGACAGCTTTGCGCATGGATTCGAGTTCTTGGATCTTGCGCTCGAGCGCTTCCAGGTGCCTGGTCGCCAGGGCCTTCACGGCGACGCTCGTGCGCTTCCTGTTGCGCCAGAGATCAATAAGGTCGCGTACTTCCTCGACAGAAAAGCCGAGGCTGCGCGCACGCTTGACAAAGTTGAGCGTGCGCATGTCGGTCAGAGAATAGTTGCGGTATCCATTCGGCCGCCGATCGGCCGGACGGATAAGCCCGATGCTCTCGTAATAGCGGATGGTCTTGGGAGGAACGCCGGATTTCTCGGCAACGGTCCCGATGTTCATGGTTCGACTACTCCTTTCCGGATCCCTTCAGGAGGAACCAGCAACGCTGCGTGCTGACCCGGACCCGTAATGGGATCAAGCCTTCTACTCGAGCTTGTTTCTCTATTCCGGCTTCCCAGGGCCAGGATGTTGAGGCATCTCCCTCATCTGGCTCATTTGCCCCATCATGTTCATCATGCCCATCATGTTCGGCATGCTGCCCTGACTGCCTTGCATCATCCCGCCTGAGCTTTGCGAGTTCGGGCTCATTTGCCCCATCATGTTCATCATGCCCATCATGTTCGGCATGCCACCCTGACCGCCTTGCATCATCCCGCCCGAGCTTCGCGAGTTCGGGGAGTCGGCGTAGGCATTCAAGGCGAAGCCGCCGGCGAGCGCGGCGACCACAGCCGTGGTTGTCAATAGGGTCCTGAAGTTGTTACGCATATCAGCTCCTTTCGTTGGTTGCGTTCGATATCCTCGGCTCAACAGCGACCGTCAAGGTCTCGTCACGGACCTCGACGGCTGGGGTTGTGGTCGAAGGGGGTTTCGCGGCGCCGCTTTGAGCGCCCGAATTTGACTGGGTCGGGCCCGATTGTTTCCCCATCTTGTTCATGCACAGTCCGAGCGCGCACATCGCGGCGCAAGGCGCGAGGGCCAGGAGCAGAGGGGCGACCCCCACGGCGACGAGCCAGCTCCAGTTGAGGACCAGGCCCGCTCCCAAGATTGCCACGGTCAATAGAATCAGGCCCCGGCGCCCGCCGAGGTAATACCAAACCAGGTCAATGGTGGCCTTGGCGAGGGACGGCTCGCTCGCTTTCGTCGTTTCAGTCGATGCACTCATCTCGTCACCTCGTGTGGTTTGGACTCATGCGAAAGATATAGATTCCAGTTACTGGAAGGTCAAGGTAAAAGTTTTCCCCGGTACGGCGGAAAAAATCCTATTACGACCCAGCCATTCCCTACGCCCGCACCTGCGGATCGCCGGCCGGACCTCGCGCGCGTCTTGCGAAGACGTTTGCTGAATCAGCGGTGCGCCTTCCATAGACGCCGGACCACCAGCACGACCGCGACCATGCCGGCCACGACCAAGGCGAAGGACAGAAACCGGCCGGCGCCGAGCTGGCCGCCGGCATAGCTCATGACGAATGCGAAGGGCAGGATGCCGACCAGCGAGGCCACAGCGTAAGTCCGGAACCGCAGCCGCTTGAGGAGTCCGAGCGCGAAGCTGACGACGTCCACGGGCAGGATCATGCGCAACACCACGATACCGCCAAAGCCGACGTCTTCGGGGATTTTCTCCTCGATGCGGTCGACGGCTTCCAGCGAGGTACTGCGCTCCAGGTACCGGCGCCCGAGGCGCGCAATCTGGAAGGCGATCAGGCAACCGGCCCACCAGCCCGCCGCGCTGAGCAGCGCGGTCAGTATCACGCCGTAACTGCGCGTGGCGAGCGGAAGCAGCGGCAGCGAAGAAAAAGGCAGTAGCACGACCGACGCCACCACCAAGACAAAGTAAATCCCGGCGCCGAGCACGAAGTGCCGCCCGATCCAGCTCTCGAGCCACGACATGTCCCACTCCGATTGCCAGACGCCCAACGCGACGAGCGCAACCGCGGCAACTGCGATGATGATTTTCGCTTTCAATGATGAGTGCATAGCAAAGATAAAGGCTCCAATCGCTGGAAGGTCAAGCGTTTTTTCATCATTCCGTCCATCATGCCTTGCATCGTCCGCTCCTCTGGTTAGGCACTGTAAATAAATAAGGGTATCAACCAAGAGGCGGTTGTAGTATGCTTTCCGAGCATGAACGTCCTAGTCGAATTGAAGCGGAAGTTTCGTTCAACATGGCCACATTTGGACGAGCGCACTCGGCGCATCATGGCTGCGAGTGAAGCGATGAGCCTGGGCTATGGAGGAGTATCTGTAGTAGGGCGCGCATGTGGCTTGTCGCGCAAGGCGATCAGCAAAGGTATTCGCGAAATCCAAGCAAGGGGCAAGCCGTTGGTGGGGCGCATTCGGCGGCCCGGAGCAGGTCGAAAATCCATAACACAGTCCGATCCGCATCTGGTGCAGACGCTGGAAGGGTTGATTGATGAGCAAACACGCGGGGATCCTGAGTCTGCGCTGCGATGGATTTGTAAGAGCACGCGGGCAATCGCCAAGGAACTCGGCCAGCAGAAACATCCGGTCAGCCATATGAAGGTCGCGCAAATTCTTCACGACCTGGACTATAGCTTGCAGAGCAATCGCAAGACCGAAGAAGGTGCGGATCACCCCGATCGCGATGCGCAGTTTCGGCACATCAACGTTGCGGTAAAAAAATGTCTGCGGCAAGGCATTCCGGTCATTTCGGTCGACACCAAGAAGAAGGAACTGGTCGGCAACTACGACAATGCCGGTCGGCAATGGCGTGCGACAAAGCAGCCCATCCCGGTGCAAGGTCATGATTTCCCCAGCCCCGAAGTTCCCCGTGCCTATCCTTATGGTATTTACGACATTGGGCGCAATGCCGGTTTTGTCAATGTGGGAACCGACCATGACACCGGGGCATTTGCGGTGGCCTCCATACGGGGGTGGTGGCGCTCTGAGGGGAGACGAATTTATCCGGATGCGAAAACGATCCTGATTACCGCCGACGGCGGTGGCAGCAACGGATGGCGTTTGCGGCTGTGGAAATTGGAGTTGCAGAAATTCGCTGATCAGACCGCTCTGGCTATCGCGGTTTGTCACTTTCCTCCCGGCACCAGCAAATGGAACAAAATCGAGCACCGTCTATTTTCCTTTATCTCGTCAAATTGGCGCGGAGAACCGTTGCGGGACTACGAAACGATCGTCAATCTCATCGCCGGGACGACCACGGCGAAGGGATTGAAAGTCACCTGTAGACTGGATCGGCGCAAGTACCCCACAGGACGCGAAGTAAGCGATGCGCAGATGCAGCGCGTCAACCTGGAACGCAACAAGTTTCATGGCGAGTGGAACTACCTGATCAAACCAAACGTAAAGTGTAGTTGATACCTTTATTTATTTACGATGACTTAGTGTCTCGACTTCTCTTGCAGCTTCATCCTTGCTTGGACCGCCCGCCAACGCTTTAGCACGGCAGAACTACTGTAGACATCAAAACCTCCGCTGGACATCCAATCTTATGCCGCTTCATCTGGTGCTCTCTTCCTTTCAATAGTTTTGATTATGTCGCCCCACTTGAGTGTCTCCGCTTTGATGAATGCGGCGAACTCGTCAGAGCTGCTCCCGATGGGTTCCGCTCCTTCCCGCGTGAGCCGTTCTGCTACATCGGATAGGCGTACGATCCTCACGATCTCGGCGTTGAGCTTGGCAACAATTTCCTTGGACGTGGCAGCCGGGGCCAACACGCCATACCAGCTAGCGGCCTCGAACCCGGGCAAACCCGACTCCGCTACCGTCGGGATATCGGGAAACGCCGGCAAGCGCTTGGCCGAGGTGATCGCCAGCGCTCGCAGCTTTCCTGCCTTGATGTGAGGAAGCAACACCAAGGGGTTGCCGAACATCAGTTGCACGTCCCCAGCCAATAAAGTAGTGAGGGCTGAAACAAATGCAACACCCCTCCCCCGACTAGGTTGCACTTCCCCAGCCAATAAACCGGTGAGGGCTAGTCCACCGCTCTTGTGGGGCACGTGAACGATGTTGACACCAGCCATTGTCTTCATCAGCTCTCCGGAAAGATGTGAGAGAGTGCCAGTACCGCTCGATGCAAACCTAAGCTGTCCCGGTTTCGCCTTGGCAAGCGCGATCAGTTCTTGCACCGAGCGGGCAGGAACCGAGGGATGTACTGCCAGCATAGTGGGGGCGAGAGTGATCAAGGTGATCGGTGCGAAGTCACGCAGCGGCTGGTACCTCAGCTTGGGATACAGACTCGGATTGACGGTCAGATTGGCAGTACCCATGAGCAAGGTGTGCCCGTCGGGTATCGCCTTGGCTGCGAGCTCAGAGCCAGTGTTGCCGTTCGCGCCGGGGCGGTTTTCCACAACCACAGGCTGTCCCCAGGATTCGGTAAGCTTCTGACCGATGGCGCGGGCCAGGGTAGTGGTACCGCCGCCGGACGGATAAACGACTATGATTCGGATCGGCTTGGACGGATAGATCTCCGCGCCAAGAGCTTCCACTGCGCTTGAAAGCGTTACCGTCAATAATGCGACCTCGGTAAATCGTCTCGCGAGCTTTATCGCACTTCTCCTTGCCATGTCGTGCTCGTTCCGCGCACCTGCGCCGAAGTCCCGCGACCTTGCTTCGCCATGCTACGGCGCGGCGCGCAGTTCACTGCTTAAGCGATGAGGGGAAACCCGCGGCGGCGGTCGCCTTGGTGAGTGCCTCAACGTTTGTCTTCGCATCGTCGAAGGTGACGACGGCTTCGGCTTTCTCAAGGCTTACGTCCGCTTTGGTCACGCCGTCGATTTTGGTTAACGATCTCTTCACGGAGATCACGCATGACGATCACGTCATCCCTGAAACCGCAAGCGTAACGGTCCTGGTCTCGGCCAAGGCCGCAGTAGAGACGACGGCGAACAGGATAAACATGGCGGCACTGACAAGTTTCTTCATCGCGTTCTCCGTGAGCAAAAAAAGTGAGATCAGAATTTCCAAATGATCATCGAGCAGCGAAGGACCCGGGCTCAAGCCAGATAAACCGCATACCACGGAAACGCCACGAGCGCGGCAACCACGAACACGACGCCGATGAACAATAATCGCTGGTTGCGTAACGTCCTCGGATCAGCGCAGGGCGTTCCCGGTGCACAGACCCTGGTCACGAAAAACAGCCGGTACGCGGCGAAGCCCAGGAACAGGAGCGCGAGCCCGATGAAGACCGGACGCAAAGGCGTAAAAAACTCGATGAGCCCGGCGGCGGCTCCTCCGAGGCCGAGTGCGACAAACACGAGGGGGCCGATGCAGCAGATGGATGCGGCAAGCCCCGCGATCGTTCCTCCGGTCAACGGAACGTTTGCCGATCCCGATTTTCCGGCATCCGCGCTCCCGCCGACGTGAGCCGCGACGCTCTGTACGATGTTAGGTGCCCTGTATTGTTCCACTGTCAACCCTCCTTTCAAAACCAATAGACCTCTCACTTGCGGTTAAGGTTCGTGATACGGCATGGATTGCCGGCGAGTCCGGCCCAATTGGTGAAGGAGTGGACAGCATGCGCTGTGGAAGCGTAACTGTCGCTTCGTTGTGAAACAACGGCAAGGTTGCGAAGTTCATATGGTTACATTCGCGGTCTTGTGGCCGGTGCGGCAGGCCTCAGTGAATAATCTGCGCACGCGCCGCAACGCGGTACGACGCTCGGACATGCGTGCTTCCAGGAGATCGCGCGTCGCATCGACCTTCTCGGTATCATGAGCGTCGAGCGCGTGGCAAAAGCCGCGCATCTCCGCAAGCTGTAATCCAGCCCGGGTTGCCGCACCGATCAGACGCAAACGCGCCACGCAGGTGTCGTTGAACAGGTGGTAGCCGCCTTCGGTCGTGGCGCAGGGAACCACCAAACCTGCAGCTACATAGCAGCGCGCCTGGTGAATGGTGATACCCGCGCGGGCAGCTGCTTGCCCGATCCTGTAGGAGCGAATCATTCACGTCTCCTGTGCCGTTCACCCCGCGCAGCACGAAAGCTGCTTCGGATTGCACTCCACAACTTCGACAGGCCTTGCGACGTTCTTAAAATGTTGCGGGCCAAGCCGTCGAAAGTCACAGCGGCCGGGAGCTCGCGAAGGTCCGCTCGAAGCGCGGGTTTAGGCCGCATGTTTCGTGACCTTCGCTGTCATTAAGCCCCACAGCCAACTAATCCTGTAGCGCTCGATGTCCGCGTGTGGATGCCC
>JACPTJ010000321.1 GCA_016192835.1 Betaproteobacteria bacterium | reverse complement strand
AGGGACAGCGCAAACACGCGCCAGTACGGCGCAACGTAATGCAGCAGCCGCAAATAGAGCTCGGTGCTGGTCATGTGTCGCATGGGCGCAACAATAGCAAAATTGCCCGTTAAAAGAAAAGAAAAAACTCCCCTCTCCCTCCAGGGGAGAGGGGATCTCCTACAATACGCTCGTTGCCGTATCCAGCCTCATCGAAACGCGTATCGCGCCGAAACGAACCACGAGCGCTCCGCTGCGGGATAGGCGATAAAGGTCGGGAAACCCGTAAACAGGCCGTAGGAGAAATACTGCTGGTTAAAGAGGTTCTTTACGCCGGCGCTCAGCAGCCACCCCCCCGTTTCAGTATTGAGCTTTAAGTCGACGAGCGTGTAATGCGGCATTCTGCGCCCGAAGGTATTGGTTTCATCGCCGTCGAACACCTGTTCGCCGACGTAATTCACCACCGCATTGAGCCGCGTGCGCGGCACGAATTGCCATGCCGCACCGAGGTTGGCGGTGTGCCGCGGCACCAGCGGCACAGCGTTGCCCGCGAACGCGCCCTCCCGGAACCTGGAAACCGCGTAAGTGTAGTTGGCGAAGGCGCTCAAACCAGCGGTGAACTGCCATTTGCCTTCGCCTTCGAAGCCGTAGCGCTGCGTCGGCGCCAGATTGACGTTGCTGAACGTGACCGGATTGAAATGAATTTCATTGTTGACATCCATCTCATAGACCGCAAGCCGGTAACTCGCGCGGCCCAGCGTGAGGTCGGTCCCGATTTCGCGGTCGCGCGAGGTTTGCGGTTCAAGCTGCGCGACGGTGCCGGTGAACAAGCTGTAGTTGTCGTTCACGTTCGGCACGCGAAAACTGTTGCCAAACTTGCCGTAAACCGCGACGCGCTCGCCGAATCGATGGCGCGCAGAAACCTCGAATGCTCGCAAGTCGCGCTCGCTCGACCCTGCAGTCCCGCTTGCGATGTCGTTGGTCCCGAACGTCGTGCGGTGGAAGCGCGCGCCGGCGGACACCAGGGTTGCAGCGGACAGGGCAATGCTGTCCTGGAAATAAACGGCGCGGTTGCGTTGGGTTGAAAGCGGGCGTTTTAGCGTGGAGAAAAAAGTCGCTGCCGCGGTCCCGTCGAAATCCCAATCTTCCCAGTCCACGCCTGCGACCAGTGCGTGGTTGGTTCCCGCCAACGCGAACGGCAGCTTCACGCGTGGCGTCAGGCTCTTGACCGTGACCTGGGTCGCCACCGTCAAAAACAGGGCCGCGTTCGTCTGTCTGCCGCGATATCCTCCATTGAGTGCGAATTCCGCATCACCCAGCTTGAATTCCCCACCGAGATTCACGTATCCGCCCGACATATTGGTATAGCTGCCGAAGGGCGCAGCAGCCTGCCGCCGATTGACCGCGATCTGCGCCTCGGTAAGCGCGTTCGGAAGCAGCAATTGTTGGTCGTCACCCCCGAATTTCGCGTACAGCGTGCCGCGCTCGCCGGTGAGACGCAGATCGGCCTGCGCATTCTGCTGGCGCAGCCGGTTGGAATCGCGATAGTTGTCGGTTTCGAGATGGCTCGCGTTGACGACCATCCCCAGGCTATCGCCGGCGAGATTGAGTCCGGCGCGATAATCGCCGGTGTTGTAGCTGCCGCCACCCGCACCGAGAAATCCGCTCTTGCTGTTTTTCCGCGGCGCCTTGGTGATGATGTTGATGGTGCCGCCGGTCGCGCCTCCCCCATACAGTACCGCGCCGCTGCCGCGCATGATCTCGATGCGTTCGATCGCCGTCAGCGGGATCGCAGCCCAGTTGACGGTGGTCAGCTCGTTTTCACTGATGCGCTGGCCATCGAGCAATACCAGCGTATTCTGGTCGCCGGTAATGCCGAAACCGCGCAGGTCCACCTGCTGGTTCGGGGAGCCGGAATTGTCCCTCACCTGGATACCCGGAAATTGCTTGAGCAGCTCCGGCACCGTTGCCGCCGTGCTGGCCCGGATCCGCTCTTCGTTGATGACCATAACGCCCACCGGCAATTCCTGCTGTGGTTCCCTGAAACGCGTCGCCGTCACGACAATTTCATCGGCTATCGTTACCGGTTTCAGCGGCTGCGCGTAGCCCGGCGCTGCCGCGGCTGATGCAACGATGAAAATGAAAGACCGGAAAAACCTGTGACTGAATTTGAAAAAAGATTGCATGACATTTCCTCGAGTTGCGCACGCCTGCCGCATGCGGTTTATGGCACGAGGAAACACCGGAGGGAACCTGAATTCGGACCGCGACTGGCATCTGAACACCGCCTCCCCGCGGCATTTCCTTACCCAGCGGTTCGAGGCCGGTCTACGGGCTCGCGAGTTTTGACGCGCCGCCTTCCCGAGCCGTGAAGCTCAGTGGCATTGTGGCGCGCCCACGCTCACTTACCGTTGCGGGGGCAGCACAGGAATTGGCAAAGAGTCTACCGCACCTGTTTCCCGATTATCCCGGGCCAAAGACTTAAGCCCAGGCACCTGAAACCGTGTCGCCGTCAGCGCAAGCCGCACGACGACAAAACAATTATACCCCAGAGCCAGGGTCCTGATATCAAACCACTTTCAAAAAATAGCGTTAGGTGTTGACCTATCAGGGTTTTTGAAACTATAGTGTGATTATGGATGCGGAACTCAAGTCGCTGGAAGGCAAAATCAATCAGTTTGTCGCGCTGTGCCAGCGATTACGGTCCGACAACCATCAACTGCGCCAGCAACTCGCGGCGGCACAAAGCGAAAACAAGCAATTGCTGGAAAAAGTTGCTGATGCCAAGACCCGCCTCGAAACGCTGCTGAACCAGATTCCTGAAGAAGAGGCATGAGCGCCGACGCGAAAGGCATGCAGATCAGCATCATGGGGCGCGAGTTTCGCGTCGCATGCGAGCCCGGTGAGCAGAAAGCGCTGCTGGAAGCGGTCGATTACCTGAACCGCAAGATGCAGGAAATCAAGGAACAGGGCAAGATCACCGGGCTGGACCGCATCGCGATCATGGCCGCGCTAAACATCTCGCACGAATTCATGACCACGCGGGTCGGCAACTTTGATGTGGCCGAGTTTCGGCGTAGAATGATGAGCATCGAGGCGACGCTGGATCAGGCGTTTGCCGAGCAGGAAAAGTTGTTCTAGCCGGTGCGCGCAGGCGCGCCGGTTACAGGTTAATCCCCTGCGGTGTTCGTCAAGGTCTACAACTCTTTGAGCCAATAATTGAGACCTGGTTGCAGACCTCTAAGAGCGCTGTTGTGCGCGTCCTTCGTCGGAAGCGCCTGATGTGCTCGGGAAGCGACCAACTTGAACCTAGGTTCAAGAAGAGGGCCTAACGGCATCTGCGGGGGACCCTTTCAAAAATGCGGCTGAACGCCGCATTTTTTTGTTCCAAAGGTTTCGTGCATGCTTTACCTTTTACTTTCTGGCAAGAATCCTGAATCGTTGATCGTCGTCCGTGGCCCTTTGCCTCCCAGGTGCTGGCCGAGGAAATCCAGTGTCCGCCGCCATGCCAGCGCGGCCGCCTCGGGGTGATACGGCGGGTAGCCGTCGCGGTTGAACCCGTGGTCGGCGCCCTCGTACCAGAACGTGCAAGCGTTGGGTTTACCGGCAAGAGAGGCGCGAATCCTCTCGTAAAGATCCGGCGGCACGCGATAGTCGAGCGAGCCGAAGTGCATCATCAGCGGTCCATCGATGGTTATTGCCGCGTCGAGGTGCTCGGCGAGTTGCGTCGCGTAATAAGTGACGCCGGCATCGACCGCATGGTGCGATAGCCCCAGCCAGGCAAGCCTGCCGCCGAAGCAGAACCCGACGGTGCCGATGCGGCCGGTGCAATCGGAGCGTTGCCTTAGCCAATCCACGCATGCCCGCAGGTCATCGATGAACAGGGGCAGGTCCATGGCGGCCCCCAATGCCCGCGCTCGCCGCTGCCCCTCCGGGGTGTAGGGCAGGTAAGCGCCAGGCTCTTGGCGCCAGTAGACGTCGGGCACGATCGTCACATAGCCTTCCGCCGCAAAGCGATCGGCGACAGACCGCGCCCAGAGGTTCGCATTGTAGATCTCCGGCAGCACGATCAGGCCGGGCCCCCGGCCAGACGGGGGCGCAGCCAACCAAGCCTCAAAGTCCCCGCCGTCCTTCGCGCGAATTCGTACCGCTTCAGTGGCCATGATGTCCTCTTCAGATGTTCAACAAAATCGAGTCGGTGCATGACGGTGAGTGCAGGTTGTCCTCGTTATAGACGTACGCAGACTCCGGCGTCATGATATACCTTGATGGACTACGTTGGACGTTAATGGACAGCGTATGCTTTACTGGTTGATGAAATCCGAGCCGGACGAATTCAGCATCGACGATCTCGCGCGAGCACCGAAAAAAGGCGCTCCATGGTTCGGGGTGCGCAATTATCAGGCGCGAAATTTCATGCGTGACTCGATGCAGCCCGGTGACGGGGTGCTGTTTTATCATTCCAGTTGCGAAGTGCCTGGCATCGCGGGCATCGCCGAAGTATCCAAACCGGCCTACCCCGACGCAACGCAGTTCGACCGCAAGAGCAAGTATTTCGACCCCAAGGCAAGCCGCGATAAACCGCGCTGGTTCAATGTCGATGTGAGGTTGGTCAAAAAAACCCGGCTGCTGCCGCTGTCGGAAATGCGTGGCTACCCCAGGCTCGCCAAAATGCAGCTGCTGCAACGTGGCAACCGGCTGTCGATCACGCCGGTCGATCCCGCCGAGTGGGAATTCATCATGGATATTCTTCAAGGTAGAATGTAGCCCGCATTCGCACCCAATCTTTCGAGGTGATGCAGACCATGGCCCATGCGCAAACGATCGATACCCACGCCCACTATTTTCCCGAGTCCTACCTCAAGCTCATCGCGCAACACGGCAAGCGTTGCGGCACGACGGTAACGACCGATAGCTCCGGGGTTACTTTCATCCAGGTCGGCCTGGCGCTGCGCACCGGCCCGATAACCAGTCGCTTCATCGATCATGGTGAACGCCTGGCGGCGATGGACCGCCAGGGCGTCAGGATGCACGCGCTGTCGTTGACCCAACCCATGGTTTACTGGGCCGACGATGATCTTGGCGTAAAGCTGTGCGTAGCTTTCAATGACGCCATCAGCGCCGCGCATCGCGCACACCCTGACCGCTTGATCGGCTTCGCGTGCCTGCCGTTCCAGAACCCGACCCTGGCACTCGAAGAACTCGAGCGGGCAAGCCGTCTACCCGGCATCAAGGGCATCTATATGGCGACCGCGGTGCGCGACCGCGAATTGTCGGACCGCAGCTTCTTCCCGGTCTACGAGCGCATCGCCGACCTCGGGCTGCCGATATTCCTGCACCCGATGATGATCAACAACGAGCGCCTGAAGCAGTTCTACCTGATCAACCTGTGCGGCAACCCGTTCGAGACGGCGATCGCCGCAGCGCACCTGATTTTCGGCGGCGTGATGGATGCTTTTCCGAAGCTCGAAGTCAGCCTGCCGCATGCGGGCGGCGTGCTGCCGATCCTGCGCGGACGCTTCGACCGCGGCTTCGCGATACGCGGCGAATGCAAGACCATCCCGCGCGCGCCAAGCGAGTATCTCAAGCGCTTCACCTACGACACGATCAGCTATTCCGAGGAAATCCTGCAGGACCTGATCAGGCTGGTGGGCGCCGAGCGCATTATGATGGGCAGCGACTATTGCTTCGACATCGCCTATGAAGAGCCGGTCAAAATCGTCACTCAGATGAAATCGCTGAGCGCCGAACAGCGCACGCAAATCCTGTGGAGCAACGCCGCGCGCCTGCTCAAGCTCTAAAGTGACTGGACCAGCTCGCCGCGCTGGCTTCAGTCGACCCTGACGCCCGTCGCCTTCACGACCTCCGCCCACGTCTTGACGTCGCGCTCGAGCTCCTGCTTCAGTGCGGCGGGACTCATTTTGATGGCTTCGGCGGCGTTGGCGGCAAAAATCTCCCTGGCCTGCGGGGTGTCGGACGCCTTGGCGAATTCCGCGTTCAGGCGCTCGATCACGTTTTGCGGCGTGCCGGCCGGCGCGAGCACGCCGGAGAACACAGCGCCCTCCACGTCTTTCACGGTCTCGCCGAGCGTGGGAATGTCGGGCAGGGTCGGAAAGCGCCGCGGTGCCGCCAGTCCGAGCGCAACGAGCTTGCCCTGGCGCACATACGGTATGCTCGCGGGAACAGTCGCCATCACCATCGCGATCTCGCCGCTCAGCAACGCGATGACGGGAATCGACCCGCCCTTGTAGCTGACCGCAGTGACCTGGATCCCGGCGCGCAGCCGGAACTTCTCCGCAGTCATGTGGGTAACGGTGCCGATGCCCGAGTTACCGAAGGTGATACCGGGATTTCGCTTCGCCAGCGCGACCAGCTCGCGGACCGATTTCGCGCCGACCGACGGGTGCGCCACCAGCAGCAGCGGCGACGAATTCACCGGCGCCACCGCGGCGAAACTTTTTAGCGGGTGGTACTGAAGTTTCGTGTAGAGCGAAGCGGTGATGGTGTGCGTCGAGAGGTCGGTAAAAAGCAGCGTATAGCCATCGGGCGGCGCCCTCGAGACGAACTCGGCTGCGATCGTGGTACCCGCTCCGGGGCGGTTCTCCACGATGACCTGCTGGCCGACGCTCTTGGTCATTTCAGCCGCCGTGATCCGGGAGAACGTGTCAGTCGCGCCCCCGGTCGGAAACGCCACAATCAGGCGGATCGGCTTGGCGGGAAAGGCCTGCGCCAGCGCGAATGGGGAACAAACCGCGCCGAGTATCAGCGCCATCGTGCTGCTGATAATTCTCTTCATCTTTTTCCTCCACTGAGAGTCACATAACCGATAGCCATTCCCACCCTCACCCCGGCCCTCTCCCGCCCAAGCGGGAGAGGGGGTTGTTTTATTTGAGCGCGGCGAGCACGTCTTTTGCGCTCACCACGTAGCAGATCGTCGGCAGTATATTGTTGAGCGCAAACTCGTGGTTCTCGACGGTGTTGCTGGCGCAGGCTTCTCGCACCAGGAACACGCGGTAGCCCATATCGCTCGCGTGGCGCGCGGTCGCTTCCACCACGTAGTTCGTCCACAGCCCCATCAGGATGATCGTGTTGGCATCCGCGTTCTGCAACGCCTGGCCGAGGTTGGTCGTGAGGAATGGATCGACGCAGGTCTTGTTGAGCACCAGTTCGTTTTTCAGCGGTTTCACCCTGGGATCGATGGCTGCACCCTGGGTACCGATGATGAGCTGACGTTTCTTGCGCAACCCGTCCCATAACGGGTTGTCCTTCGGCAGATCGAGAAAATCCGCGCGCACCGACGCCGTGATATGGATCACCGGGAGTTTCCGGCGCCGCGCGGCTTTGAGCACGCTGGCCATGTTCTCGATGACCCGGTTTTGCTTCAGGCCCGGCGTGATATCGACCAGGTCCTTCTGAACGTCGAGCAACAGAACCGCCGTGCGTTGCGGATCGATTTTGAGCTTCATGCCTGCTCCCCGACGATCTTATTTTCCTTTGAGACCGGCGGCCTTGATGACTCTACCCCACGTCGCGATCTCGGCGCGCAAACGGCTCGAGAATTCTTCCGGGGTCGAACCGATTTCCTCGACGGCAAGCTCGGTCAGCCGGCCCTTCGTCTGCGGCGCTTTCAATGCCTTCAGCAGCGTCGTGTTCAATTTCGAAACGATGTTCTGCGGTGTGCCTTTCGGCGCTACCACCCCGTACCAGCCCGAAGTGTTGAACTGGAACCCGCTTTCGCTGACTGTGGGCAACCCGGGCATCAATGCGGAGCGCTTGTCACCACCCACCGCCAATGCGCGCACCTTTCCCGACTTTACCGCGGGTAGCGCCGCCGACAAGCCGTTGAACATCAGGTCGACTTCGCCCGCCATCAACGCGGTCATCGCCGGCGCAGCGCCCTTGTAGGGCACGTGCACGATACGCACGCCGGCCGCCTGGTTGAAGAGTTCGCCCGCCATGTGAATTCCGACCCCGGTTCCCCCGGAAGAAAAATTGAGCTTTCCGGGCTGTGATTTAGCCAGCGCAACGAGATCTTTCACCGTTTTCGCGGGCACGCTCGGATGAACCAGCAACACGTAGGGCGCGGAGGCAGCCAGCGAAATCGGGGCGAAATCCCGCACCGGGTCGTACGGGGTGGCGTCGTTCAGCTGCGGTACGATCGCCAGCGGCCCTGAAAAACCCATCAGCAGCGTATACCCGTCCGGCATGGCCTTGGCCACCAGATCGGCGCCGATCAGACCGGCCGCGCCAACACGATTTTCAACGACTATCTGCTCCCCCAGGACCTCGGACCAACCCTGCGCGAGGATCCGGGCAATGACATCCACCGGTCCACCCGCCCCGGAGGGCGCAATCATTCGTATGGGTCGGTTCGGATAAGCCGTCTGGGCCGCGGACAACTGGCTCAGGCCCGCGCCAACAACCAAGAGCAAAAACTTCGCAATGAATTTCATCCTCCTGCCTCCGCGATCGTTATAAGTAGCCCGCTCATGAAGCCGCGCTCATTCTATCGCAGGACATGCCCGACGTCGCATGACCCACTGCGGCACCTATTGGGATTTACGTAACCCAGTGACAGCCCCACCCTCACCCCAGCCCTCTCCCGCCCAAGCGGGAGAGGGGGTAATACTCAATAGGTCAGCGTTGCTCTGCCAGCGCTCGCGCGAACGACACGACACGCTGCGCGAGCTTCCCGCTTTTACCGCGATCGTTCATCACGGTATCAGCGACGATCACCGCCTTTCCCTCCCGCTCGATCGCACGCTCCAGCTTCGCGTCCTGTTTATCGATCACCCATCCGTCGACGGAGCTGCCGTAGTGACGCACCACACCGAGCGCGGTTGCCTCGCAGCCGAGCTCGCGCATCATCTTCGCGGCCGGGCCCTTGAGCGCGGCGCCGCCGACGATCGGGGATACCGCGACCACCGGGAAGTCACGCTGCTTGATCCACGCGCGTATCGCCGGCACGCTCAATATCGGCGCCACGCTGACATACGGATTCGAAGGGCAGATCACCACGGCGCGCACCTTTCGCGAGCGCATGATCCGCGCGAACGGAGGTGCAGGCCGCGCGTTGCGGCTGCCGGCAAATCGAAATCCCCGCACGCGCGGCCGGCACTGGTCGCGCACGAAATAATCCTGGAACGCGAGCACGCCGCGGGCGGTCAGCACCCGGGTGCGCACCGGCGTATCGCTCATCGGAATCAACGCGTGGCGGATGCCGAGCCGTCCGGCCAGCTCGCGGGTCACCGCGGATAACGCCACGCCTCGACGCAGCGCCAGCGTGCGCAGCACGTGCACCGCGAGGTCGCGGTCGCCGAGCCGGAACCAGTCGTCGCCGCCCAGTTCCGCGAGCGCGGACATGAAGCTCCATGTCTCCTTCGCACGGCCCCAACCGGCGACCGGATTGTTGACTCCGGCGAGCGTGTACATCACGGTATCGAGGTCCGGCGAAATGGCGAGCCCAAGGTGATCGAAATCGTCGCCGGTGTTCACGACAATGGCAAGCTGCGACGGCGGCAGCGCCGCCGCCAGCCCCACCGCCAGGCGCGCGCCGCCGACGCCTCCCGCCAGCGCGACGATCATCGGAACAGATCCTCCGCGTGCGGCCGTATCAACTCGTCGACGGTGCTGGCGCGCAACGCGTAGGGAAATCCGCGCGCCAGCACCGCGGGATAGCCTTCGTCCGACTGCCCCATGATGAGCGATGCGGCAGCCGCCAGTTCATCGGCCGCGGCAACCTGCGTTACGCGCAACGGCCGGCCCTCGCGATCGGGATGGCCGCGCAGATCGACCAGCGCCGGAACACCCGCCACGCCGATTGCGACCCCAGTCACACCATTGCGCCACGCGCGCCCGAAGCTGTCGTTGATGATCACCCCGGTTTCGACGCTACAAGCCGCGAACAAGTCCTGTTGTATGCGGCGCGCGGATGCATCGGGATTCTCGGGAAGCAGCAGCACGATTTCCTCGCCGTGCGGACCGGATACGTTCGATTGATCGATACCCGCGCTCGCCAGCACGAAGCCGAGCCGATGCTCGACGATCAGCACGCCGGGCCTGGCGCGCATCACCTCGCGCGATTCGCACAGCATCAGTTCGACCAGCCGGGGGTCTTTCCCGACGACTCCCGCCAACTCGAGCGCGCGCGCGGATGGCGTAACGCCGGCGAGGCGCACCGAACGGCCTTCGGCCTTGGAGACGATTTTCTGCGCAATCACCATCACGTCGCCGGACTCGAGCGTCCTGCCCGCGCGCTTGACGGCCGCAAGCAGCAGCCCGGCGAGGTCCGCGCCGCGCGCGACTTCGGGTATGCCCGGCAGTGCCACCAACGTCAGCTCGCGCATCGCAGACACGCCCTGTTGTCACGAATCAAAAGCCGGTGCGACGTCGTGGATGAACTGCTCGAGCTGCGCGATCTGGTCGGTGCCCGCGAAGCGCACGCACAGATCCGTGACCCCTGCCGCCTCATAAAGCTTGAGCGTTTCGACCACTTTGGCGGCCGGTCCGAGACCCATCAGCCCGCGGTAATTGACGCCGCCGCCGTAGTATTCCTGCAGAAACTTCTGCGTATCCGCCTCCGCTTTGGCGACATCGCTCGCGATGCGCACCGTGGTATAGACGCAAATCGAAAAATTCGGCAGCGAGCGGCCGTGCTTCGCCAGCGCCTCGTCGCCGAGCTGCCGCAGCTTGCGGCAATCGTGATCGGTGAGATAAGTGGTGATAATGCCGTCGCCGAGCCGCGCGAACCGGTCGATCTGCGCCGGGATGAACTCGCCGCGATTGCCGGCGGTCATCAGAACCGGCGGGCCTGCGTCGCTCCATGGCAGCGGGCCTATGGTGTGCTCGGTGAGCTTGAAATCGCTGCCTTGGTACGTAACCGGCTGGCCGCCCCACAGCTTGCGCCACACCACGACGTGCTCTTCGAGGTCCTTCACGCGGCGCTTGTGCACGCGCCCGCAGGCTTCCCATTCGCGCTCGATCGCCGGCAGCTTCCAGCCCACGCCGAGACCCAACACCAGGCGTCCCTGAGAGATCTGATCGATATTGGCGAGCGCGTGCGCGAGCACGGTCGGCTGGCGCAGCGCGGGAAGCAGGATCGCGGTGCCGAGCCGGGCGCGCTTGGTGATCGCCGCCACGTAAGCAAGCGTCGTCAGCGGCTCGAGCCGCGGCTTTGCGACGACGCTGTCGCCGACCCAGACGTCCATGTCCGCCGCGTCGGCCATGCGCGCGACCGCCCAGCATTCTTCCAGCGGCGGACGCCGCGCCGACTGGATCACCACGCCCCGGTGAGGAAGCAATACGCCTAATCGCATTCTCGACTCTCCGTTATAAGACCCCCTCTCCCCCGTTTCCGGGGGAGAGGGCGGGGGTGAGGGGGATCACTCCTTCACTTGTTCACCCGTTCACCGAATGATACGCATTCACCGGCGGTCAATTGTCCTATGCTTTTCTCCAGGAGCCAAACTTTCAACGCGTTCAAGTATTATGCCCGCTAGCCCTGAACCTCGGAGGAATTCCCAACATGCCAGTCATCGATACCCATACGCATTTTTTCCCGCAGGAGTGGATAGATCTGCTCGAGCGCGAAGGCCCGGCCCATGGCGTAACCCTGGGCAGGAACGACAGCGGCGCGATCACGTTCGCGTGCCCGGGAATCAGGCAGGTTTTCGCCAAGCCGTTCATCGACCTCGGCATCAGGCTCAAAGCGATGGACAAGGAAGGTGTCGACGTACACTCGCTGTCGCTGACGACGCCGATGGTCTACTGGCCGGACGCCAGATTCGGGCTCAAGCTCGCGCAAACGTTTAACGATGCGTGTTCCGCCGCGTGCGTCGAACACCCGAAGCGCTTCGTCGGCATGGCGATATTGCCGATGCAGGACGCCGAACTCGCGCTACGGGAACTTGAGCGCGCAGCCAAACTGCCCGGCATGCGCGGCCTCTACCTGGGCAACCAGGTCAACAAAAACAATCTCGATGACCCATCGTTCTTCCCCGTCTACGCCAAATGCGAGGCCATCGGCTGGCCGATTTTCCTGCACCCGATCGACCCGCTCGGCGCCGAGCGCCTCGACAAGTACTACCTGCGGAACCTGATCGGCTATCCCTATTCCACGGCGATCGCGGCGGCCTCGCTCATCTTCGGCGGGGTGATGGACAGATTTCCGAAGCTCGACGTGGTGCTGCCGCACGCCGGCGGAATGTTCCCGCCACTGATCGGACGTTGGGACCACGGCACCGAAGTGCGCGAAGAAATGAAGCACATGAAGCAGCTGCCGTCCGCCTACCTGCGCCGCTTCTATTACGACACCATTGCGCACAACGACGAGCTGATGATGAACGTCGTGCGCCAAGTCGGCGTCGACCGCATCGTGATGGGCAGCGATTACTGTTTCCAAATCGGCGACGAGCACCCGGTCGCCACAGTCAACCGGCTGAGCAAATCGATTTCGGTGGCGGAGCGGGAGATGATTCTGGGGAAAACGGCGGCGCGGCTGCTCAAACTCTGAAGCGAGCGCATCGGCACCGCGTCATATTTGGCAAACTGTTCAGGATTCAAGGCATTGTTTAAGTTGATGCAATCCAGTTCGGGCGTTAACGCCGACGGCGGTCATGCAACGCCTTGATTCCGCGTGGAGTTGAAGACAAAGCACAGCCCGATGGACTATGCTTAATGGAATTTTTACAAACCATTTCACGCTAGGGCTCGATAAATGGCGCCGGAGCAGTATAGAGCGCGGCTCGGTGGAGTAGTGGGAAACTTTCACGCACTCGAATTTGTTCTACGCGCGTTTTTGCAAGCCCCGCCCACAGCGCGCCCAATTGGAATTCCTCACGGCACAGACATCTACTCCATTCCGGTTGGCGCGGACCTACCGGAGAACGAATTGACTAGCTACGATTCCCTGGGCATCCTCATCGAGAAATTCAATACTGAGATGGCAAGTCGCGGTCTCTCCGGAATCGACTTGACTCTTGTGCAGATACGCGACGTAGTCGCCCATGGACGGGTAAACCACCCCACCCTCTTTCAACTTCGCAATCTCGCATCGCTTTTTTTTCAGCACGCCGCGCAGGATTTCATCGGTGTGCTGCCCCAGCGCGGGCGGCGGCACTTCGTACTTGATCGGGCTTTCGGAAAAACGCATCGGGCTCGCGACCAGCGAAAGTTCTCCCGCTATTGCGCGCACCAGCACGGAAGATAAACTACAATTCGTCCTTATGAGTCCGACGATTTTCAGGGAAGGTGGGTTCCGGTTCTTTTTCTTCTCGCGTGAGGAGCCGCGCATGCACGTGCACGTATACTGCGCGGATGGGGAGGCCAAATTCTGGCTTGAACCTGCCATTGAACTGGCGCAGAATTACGGACTCGACGATCGGCAGTTGCGGGCCGTTCGGTCGATGATTGAAGCGCACGAGCAAGTCATTCGCGATGCCTGGCACAAGCACTTTAGACGTTGAGGTCACAAACGTCTCGAACCACGGCTTCTGGCTGATGCTGGAGGCGGAGGAACTTTTTGTGCCGTTTTCGGAGTTTCCGTGGTTCAGGGATGCTCCGATCGCGAAACTCATGAACGTTGAGCGTCCTCAGCCACACCATCTCCATTGGCCGGACCTCGACGTGGACCTCGCGGTCGATTCGATTCGTCACCCGGAAAAATTCCCGCTTGTCGCGCGAACAAGCGCCTGAAAGAAAGAGCGCCAACGTCCTCCCGGCGCGAAGCCGCGCTTCGACACGGTGCTAAAAGTTGCCCGCGCGCTCGGCGTTCGACTCTCAGCCCATGTCGTCTGAATGCATGCACATTCCGAGTTGATATACCGATGTGAGGATTCAGTGGTTACGGTCAAGTACGATGATCTCTCGCTGGCCTTCGAATTCGTCAGCGCCGGGCTGCCCATGGAGCACAATGCGTATATCTCCATCGATACCGGGCAGATTTATTGGATCTCGGATCTGAACCCGACGGAGGAGGAGGTCCCCGACGATCTTGAAACGTCCGATCGCTACATCGCCATACCGCACAAGAACGATCTGGGCCTTGGAAGGAGTCTTGCATTGCGCTTTGCGGAGCAAGAGCTGCCTCAGTGCTACGAGCGAGCCAAAGCCTTCTTCCGTAGCAGGGGTGCTTACGCTCGCTTCAAACAATTGTTGGAATCCGAGGGGGTTCTCGAGAAGTGGTACAAATTTGAAGAGGAGTCGGTGGAAAAAGCGCTGCGGGACTGGTGTGCAGAAAATAGTATCCCGCTCATCGAGAAGGGCGATGAGTCATCGCCCTGATTTTGGCATCCGGCGCGCCACCAACCTTCAGGTCATCCCCTATCCCAGCCGATTGGACCAAAGCAGCGAAAGTATTGCCGCGGCGACAACCATGATGGCCGCCGCCACGGTAAGCAGCGCGGTGATCTCGGTTTCGGTCTTCTCCAAAGCAAACCGGCTGTTCAGGTTCTCGTAGACTTTCTTCAGGTCCGCTGCGCTTGCGGCGTGGAAATACTCCGCCCGCGTAATGTCCGCGATCGCCTTGAGCGTTTCCTCGTCGAACCTCATGTAGATGGACATCCCGTAGATGTCGACCGCGCCGCCGGCCGCTGAGCCGAATCCCACGGTGAACACACGGACGCCATGGTCGGCGGCCATCCTGGCCGCGTCGAGCGGATCGGGGCCGGTCGTCCGCCGGCCGTCGGTGAGCAGAACGATCGCGGCCGAGGGGTAAGATCCCGGCGCGACCGGTTTGAACTCCTGCTTTTGCTCCTTGGGTTTGCGATCGATGGGGGCGCCGCGCGTATTGGCGCGCGAAAACGCACTCCCGAAAATCGCCGACTCAAGATCGATCCCCCGGTCCGGAAAGATCGTCGCCAGCGAAAGGATGATGCCGCTGCCAATAGCCGTGTGGCGCTGCATCTCGAACCGGTCGATCGCCGCGAGCAGGTCCTCGCGACTTCGAGTCGGCCGCTGCACGACCGAGGCGGTGCCGGCGAACGTGACGATACCGGTGCGAATATCGGGCGGCAGTTCCTGAACAAACGTCTTGGCCGCGGCCTGCGCGGCAGCCAGCCGGTTGGGCTCGACATCCGTCGCGCGCATGCTGAGCGATACGTCCATGGCGAGAACGATGGTGCGCGTCTCGAACGGCAACGTGACCGAGGCGGTCGGGCGCGCGATCGCGACGATCAGGACGGCGAGCGCCGAGAGCACGAGGAGCGGCGGAATGTGGCGCCGGAACTGCCGGCCCGGACTCATGGCATCCTTTATCAGGCTCAGGCTCGCATACCGGAGCGCGTGCCGGCTGCGCCGCATCAGCAGAACGTATGCACCGACGAGCGCGGGCACGGCAAGCAGCAGCCAAAGAAATTCGGGCGACAGGAGATTCATTGGGGGTACTTTTTCGCAGCCGCGCCGCAGGTCCACCTTAAACTGCGCCACCCTCCTTCAGCTTCGCAATCTCCGCGTCGCTTTTCTTCAGCACGCTGCGCAGGATTTCATCGGTGTGCTGTCCCAGCGCGGGTGGCGGCACTTCGTGCTTGAGAGGCGTTTCCGAAAAACGCATCGGGCTCGCGACCAGCGGCACCTTGCCCGCAATTGCGTGCGGCAGCTCGAATTTCAGGCCGCGCGCGATGACCTGCGGTTCCTCGAACACCTGGGCGATGTTGTTGATCGGGCCATTCGACACGCCGGCAGCGTCGAGCAGTTCCACCCACTCCCGCGTCGGGCGCGCCGCAAACACTTCGTTGAGCAGCCGCGTGATCTCGTCGCGGTTCCTGACGCGCTGGGCGTTGGTGGAGAAACGCGCATCTTGCGCGAGATGCATGCAGCCGGCGGCTTCGCAGAATTTGTTGAACAGATTGTCGTTGCCGCAGGCGAGAATGATGTTGCCGTCCCTGGTCCTGAACGTCTGGTACGGAACGATGTTGGGGTGCGCGTTGCCGATGCGTCCCGGCGTCTCGCCGGTTGCGAGATAATTCATGCCCTGATTGGCGAGGAACGCAACACAGGTGTCGAGCAGCGCGACATCGATCCATTGCCCCTTGCCGGTGACGGCGCGATGGGCGAGCGCCGCGCAGATCGCGATGGACGCGTACATGCCGCTGGTCAGATCGATGATCGGGATGCCGACACGCTGCGGCCCGCCGCCGGGAAGGTCATCGCGCTCGCCGGTGATGCTCATCATTCCGCCCATTCCCTGCGCCATGAAATCATAACCGGGACGATCCTTATACGGGCCGGTCTGGCCGAATCCCGTCACCGAGCAGTAGATGATCCCCGGATTGAGCGCATTGAGGTCGTCGTAACCGAGGCCGTAACGCGCGAGATCGCCGACCTTGTAGTTCTCGAGCAGCACGTCGCATTGTTTCGCGAGTTCACGCACGATCGCCTGTCCTTCGGGCAGGGTGAGATTGACCGTGATCGAACGCTTGCCGCGGTTGGCGGCGCAGAAATAGGCGGACTCGTGCGTGTCCTTGCCCTGCGCGTCCTTGAGAAAAGGCGGCGCATAGGCACGCGAATCATCCCCCTTGCCAGGGCGCTCGACCTTGATGACGTCCGCGCCGAGATCGGCGAGATTCTGCGCGGCCCACGGCGCCGCGAGCACGCGGGAGAGGTCGATTACCTTGATATGGGATAGCGGTCCTGGCATGGTTTCCTCAAGATCGTGACGGAGTGAATGACTGATCCCCCTCACCCCAGCCCTCTCCCCCGGAAAACGGGGGAGAGGGGGTCTTATTTCATTTCCTCACCCCGCTTACTCATTCACTCATTCACCCGTTCACTCGTTCACTTTTCACTGCGCGTTAGCGCCCCTCGAATTTCGGTTTTTTCTTGTTGATGAACGCCTCGTAGCCGATGCGGTAGTCCGCGGTTTCGAAGTAATCGAAATTGGCGTCGATTTCCGCTTGTGTCAGCGGCGCCCCGTGCGGCATCAGCCGCCGGATGTATTGTTTGTGCCAGCGCGCGACCAGCGGCGCGCCGTCGCTAATGCGGCGCGCCGTTGCGTAGGCTTCGGCCTCCGCCGCGTGGTCAGGAACGACGCGCGAGAGCAATCCCTTTGCCATCGCTTCGTCCGCATTCCATACCCGGCCTTCGAGCAGGATTTCGGCTGCCACCGCGCGCCCGGCAAGCGCGAGCAGCCCGGCAAGCTCGCCGTATGCGATCGCAAAACCGAGCCGGTTGATCGGCACACCGAAACGCCCCGAGCTGCCGGATATGCGCAGGTCGCACTGGCACGCGATTTCGAGCCCGCCGCCGACGCACGGGCCTTTGATCAGCGCCACCGTCGGATGGCGGCACTCGCCGACCGCATCGAGCGCGCCGACCACATATTCGAGGTGATAGATCTTGCCTTGCGCGAAATTGTCACGCGCTGAGGCAAACTCCGCGATGTCGGCGCCTGCCGCAAAAGCCTCGTCGCCGGCGCCGCGCAACACGATGCAGCGCAGGCCGTCGTCCGCCGACAACTCGCGCATTGCGCGCGCGAGCTCGCGCCACATCGCAACCGTGATTGCGTTGAGCTTGCCGGAATTGTTGAGCGCGACGGTGGCGATGTCACCGTCGCGCGTGACGTCGATGGAAGGCAAAGGCATGTCCGGGAAAGCCGTATTGTACGTGGCGACGCCGGGCGGACGCCAGCCCAGGAGCGGATGCAGGCGGGTTGACATCGACGGGTCGGGAGAGTTACGGTGTCTGCGGGGATTAAGAACAATCGAGAGCGGCGCAAAGTCCGCGCATCCCTGTCGCCAACTTAGGAGGAATCATGAAACGTCTGCTGCCTACTGTCATCCTTGCTTTCACCGCCATCGGCGGTTACGCGCAGGATTACCCTTCGCGCGCGATCACCATCGTCGTTCCCAACCCGCCTGGCGGGATGAACCAGATCCACGCCCAACCCCTCTCGGCGGTGGTCGAAAAGCTCACCGGTCAGCCCGCGCCAGTCGTCAACCGCCCCGGCGCGACCGGGGCGGCGGGCACCGCCTACGTGGCCGGTCAGTCCCCCGACGGCTACAACATCCTGGTTACGACGCCGAACCTGTTTCTGGTGGTCGAGAAGGACAAATTGTATGGAATAAAATCGCCCTTCTCCCTCGACCAGATCGCGCTCCTCGCACTGTTGAGCGCCGATCCCCTGATCCTGGTCGTCCACCCTTCAATGCCCGTGAAAAACGTGAAGGAGCTGAACACCCTTGCCAAGGCGAAACCGAATGAGATCGTATTCTCGTCTTCCGGTCCCTACGGCATCACGCATACACCCATGGCCATGTACATGGACGCCACCGGGGTCAAGATGCGCCACCTGCCGACCACCGGCGGCGGTCCCGCGATCGTACAGGCGCTGGGCGGTCACGCGCAGGTAACGGCCGGCGGCCCGGCGGCCATCTATCCGCATGTCAGCTCGGGCAAGTTCCGCACGATCGCAAGCTGGGGCACCAAGCCTCACCCGGCGCTGCCGAACGTGCCGACGTTCAAGTCCATGGGTTACGACATCGAAGCGTACCTGTGGGTGGGTCTGTTCACGACGGCGGGCATGCCGGAGCCCACCTTTAACAAGCTGCGCGAGATCATCGGCAAGGCGGCGAACGACCCGGGATTCAAGCAGTCGCTGGAAAAGGTCCGCGTCGTGCCCGACTATAGGGATGCGCCGGAGTTCAGAAAGTTTTTCGACGCCGATTACCGGCGCATGGCGGAAGTGATCAAGAAGATCGGGAAGCTGTAAACCCTGAACAGTTTCCGCCTCAGGCCAAGCGCTCTGCCAGTTCCTTGAAATCGGCAACGATCAGGTCGGGCTGATACGGCCACTGCCCGAACGGACGCTTGCGCCGGTCAACAAAGCAGGTACGCATGCCGTAGGCCTTGGCGCCGACACAATCGAACGCGTGATTGGCGACGAACAGAATCGCGTCGGGCGCGAGGCCGAGCAACTCGGCCGCTTTGCGGTAGGTCGCGACGTGCGGCTTGAACGAACCGGCCTCGGCCACCGATATGATGTGGTCGAATTCGATGCCCAGATGCGGGCGTGCATTTTCGAGCATGTCGGCGTCACCGTTCGACAGGATCGCCAGTTGGTAGTGCGTTTTCAGCTTCGTCAGCGCCGCCACCACGTCGGGGAACGGCCGCAGCGCCTCGATTCCTGCAACCAGTTGTTTCACTTCGTCCTGGGTGTGCGGAATGCCAGCTCGCTCCAGCGTGTAGGTCAGCGCGCGGCGGCCGATCTCGCGATACGGCGTGTGCTCGCGATGCAACAGCGCATCGATCATCGAGTTCTCGAAATGCGTGCGGCGCCACCAGGTGACCAGCGCGTCCGGGCGCCCGT
>JACPTJ010000320.1 GCA_016192835.1 Betaproteobacteria bacterium | reverse complement strand
GAATGATGGTTAAGAGCGCAGCGATTGCCCGGCGTCGATGTTGACGACGGTCGCGCTGGTGTAGGAAGCGCGCGCCGAGGCGAGATAAACGACCAGGTCCGCGACCTCGTCGGGACGCCCGAAGCGCTTGAACGGCGAGGTGCTGGTCAACTGCGCCATCATCTCCTTCCAGCGCGCGCGATCACCCAGCTTGCGTTCGGCCGCGTCCATCACGGCTTCGACCTGCCGTTCGGTCTCGATGCGCCCCGGATTGACGCCGATGACTCGCACGCCGTGATCGACGCTCGCCGCGCCCAGCGCACGGCTGAAGGCCATCAGCCCCGCGTTGGCACTGCTGCCGGCGATGTATTCGGGCCGGTTGCGTTCGCCTGCCATGCCGATCACGTTCACGATCACGCCGGTGCCGCGCGCGCACATGCGCGCATACACGTCGCGCGTCAGGTTGATGTAGCCGAACACCTTCAGATCCCACGCGCGCCGCCATTTCTCATCGTCGATCTGGTCGATACTGCCCGCCGGAATCGCGCCGGCGTTGTTGACCAGGATGTCGATGTCGCCGCACTCGCGCGCGAGCGCCACCGTGTTGGCGGTCACGCTCAGGTCATAGGCGTGGCATTTCACCTCGACCCCGAACTGATTGATGAGTTTCCCGCGCGCCTCGTCCAGCGCGGCAGCGCTGCGCGAAGCGATGTGCAGGCGGCAGCCTTCGGCGGCGAAGCCCGCCGCACAGGCGTATCCGATGCCCTTCGATGCCCCGGTCACGAGTACGGTTTTGCCGCGAAGTTCCAGATCCATGGCGTCATTTTTCCTAGTTGGTTGTTGTGTTCAGCCGCGTTCAGTCCGCGCGTATGCCGGCGGTCTTGACGAGTTTTGCGATGCGCGCGATGTCCTCGCGGATGATCCGGTCGAACTCGGCCGGTGTGCTCGCAACCGGGTCGCCGCCCTGCGCAAGAATCGTCTTCCGCGCTTCCGGCAGCTTGAGGATGGACGAGATCTCCTGGTGCAGGCGCGCGATGACCGGCTTGGGAGTTTTCGCGGGCGCAAGGAAACCGAACCAGATGCTCGCCTCGTAGCCGGGAAGTCCCGATTCCGCGATCGTCGGCCAGTCCGGCGCGGCTTCAGAGCGCTTGAGAGCCGTAATCCCCAGCGCGCGCAAACGTCCGGCGCGCACATGGGGCTGAACGACAAAGATGTTCACGAACGTGGACTGGACCTCGTTGCCGAGCGCCGCGATCACCGCGGGCCCGATCCCTTTATAGACGATCGCAGTCATCCTGATCCCGGCCATCGTCTTGAGCAGTTCACCGGCGAGATGCGGCGGGCCGCCGGCGCCTGCCGTGCCGTAATTCAATTTGTCCGGATTGGCCTTCGCATACGCGATGAATTCCTGCACGGTGTTCACCGGCAGCGATGGATGGGCCACGAGCACCATGGGCGAGATGACTGCGAGCGTAATCGGCGCGAAATCGTTGATCGTGTCGTAGTTGAGCTTGAAAAGGGAAGGATTGGCAACGTGGTTGCTCGTCGGCACGAGCAGCGTGTGGCCGTCCGGGGTGGCCCGCGCCACAAGCTCCGCCGCGAGCGTGCCGGCGGCAGTGGGCCGGTTGTCGACGACGACCGATTGCCCAAACCGTTCGGACAGCCGGGGCGCCACCAGCCGCGCAATCAGGTCGGCGCCGCCTCCCGGCGCGAACGGGACGATCACGCGTATGGGCCTGGTGGGATAAGCCTGCTCCGCCGCAAAGGTCGAGATCGGCGCGCACACCGCGCCGGCCAGCAGCAACACGATCCGCCGTATGGTTTGGATTTTCATCGAACTCTCCTTTTGTTAGCCGTGCGTTCAGTCAACGAGTGAAGCGACTTCCTCCGTCTTGTACTCGGCCGGCATCACGACTTCGAGTATTTCCAGGTCTTCGCTGCACCCGAGCTCGCGGTGGCGGATCGACGGCGGCTGATGCGCGCACGATCCCGCTTCGAGCCGCACCACGCCCTGCCCTTCGTACTCGAAATCGATCCAGCCCTTGAGCACGTAGACAAACTGGAAGCTGGTGCGGTGCAGGTGCGGATTCCCCGGCGGGAAAGGCACGCCGGGTATTTTGCGCAGGTGCCATGCCACGACACGCCCCTCGGTGGCCTCCTTGATGCCGAGGTAGCGGTACTCCAGGTACGGGCGCAGGCCGCGCTCGAAGTGGGTATCGCGAGCGTGTTTTACCGAAAATCCCTTGGTCGTCATTACTTGGCTCCTGTGAAAACGAACGTGATCGAGATGGCGAGTGTAGGATGTGCAATAATTGCTGGCAACCCCAAAATTCAGTGCCCACAGGAGACACCGCTATGCTGCAGGACGTGCCGTTTCTCGCCATCAATTCCGATGAAATCGAGTGGGACGACAACGTCACACTCTTTCAGCTGCCTACCGGGGCGCACAAAATCCACCCGAACCTGCGCATCAAGGTCCTGATGCGCGACGATCAGCGCGGCCAGGTCGCCGCTCTCGTCAAGTTCCCGCCGGGCTACGTCGAGCCGCAGCACGAGCACGTCACCTCGCATTGCGTGGTCGTGATCGAAGGCGAGCAGCACGTGGCCGGCAAGGTGCTCAAAAAGGGCGACTTTCACTATGCGCCGCCGAACACGCCGCACGGACCGTTCGCGTACCCGAAGGGCGGTATCGTTTTCGCCGTTTACCGTTTTCCGACCGCGGCCGCGCAATAAAGAGCTGCGCCCGGCGCCTACTCGGGCTTGATTCCGGCGTCCTTCACCACCTTCGCCCAAATTTCCCGCTCGCGCAGGATCTGCGCGCTGAATTGTTCGGGCGTATTGCCGATCGGGTAGGTGCCGAGATCGATGATGCGCTGCCGGATTTCCGGAAGCTTCACCGCTTTGACCAGTTCGCCGTGCAGCTTCATCACGATGTTCCGCGGAGTGCCGGCCGGCGCCATTACGGCGTACCACGAGCCTGCGTCGAAATTCTTGAGTCCGAGTTCATGAAGCGTCGGCACCGCGGGGATTTTCGGCAGCCGCTGCGGCGCTGCAACGCCCAGCGCGCGTATCCGTTTCGACTGGATATGAGGCACGGAGGCGAATCCGCTGTCGAACTTCATCGTGATGTTGCCGGCGAGCAGATCGATCATGCCCGGGGCGCTGCCCTTGTACGGGACGTGCAGCAGCTTCGTTTTCGTCATCACCTGGAATAGTTCTCCGGCCAGATGCGAGGAGCTGCCGGTGCCAAACGACGCATAGGTGACCTCGCCGGGGCGCGCCTTCGCAAGCGCCACGAGTTCGCCGACCGTCTTCGCCGGCACCGACGGATGCACCGTCAGGATGAACGGCGCGTCCGCGACGATGCTAATGGTTTCGAAATCCCGTTCGCTGTAGGACAACTTGGCGTAGACGAGCGGATTGGTCACGAAAGTCCCGGTCGTGGCGATCAGCAGGGTATAACCGTCAGGCGGCGACTTCGCGGCGATCTCGGTGGCGATGATGTTGGCGGCACCCGGCCGATTGTCGTTGAGGAAGTTCTGCCCCATGCTCTTTGAGAGCTGCTGGCCGAGGATGCGGGCGATGATGTCCGCGCCGCCGCCGGGAGACGATGGATTGACAAACCGCACGGGGCGGTTGGGATAAGTCTTGGCTGCGTCCGCGCTCTGCGCGAAAGCCGCACCGGGTCCGAACAGCAGCGCGAGCAAAGCCGGCGCTGCAAGATAGCGCGATTGGGTGTGCATATTTTTCTCCCTGGGCTTGACGGAAATTCTGCTGCGAGTTTCAACCTATGCGGCATCACCGTCAAGCGCCACGGGGAATTGCAAATGGTGTAGGGTGCGCTTGCGCACCGATTGCCGGATGGTGCGCAAGCGCACCCTACACCGAAATTCGAGGTAGTCTCCGGGGAACTGGCTGAGTTGCCGGCAATTACAGCATGGGAGTCTGACGATGCTCTTGGGACAAGCGGTGATGATCAACTGGAGCGACGTCGCGGCGGAAAACCGGCCGGCCTATTACGCGTGGCACAACCGCGAGCACATGCCAGGTGCCGTTGCGCTTAAGGGCTTCAACCGCGGCCGGCGTTATTTGGCCGCCCGCGCCGAACGCTCTTTTCTCATGTTGTATGAAATCGCTGACATCTCGGTGCTGGTCGGCGAGGAATATATGACCAAGGTGGAAAATCCGAGCCCCCTGACGCGGCGCACTACCCCGTACATAAAAAACAGCATACGTGGCTTGACGCGGGTGAAGTGTTCGCTGGGTTACGCGATCGGCGGGCACGCGCTCACGCTGCGCTTCGACCCGCGCGATGGCGGCGAAGACGAGCTGGAGCGCTATCTGATCGACGAGGCATTGCCGCGGATCGCCGAGCGGGTGGATATCGTGGGCGCCCATCTCTGTGTGACCGACAAGCCCGTGAGCTCGGTGGTGACGGTGGAGAGACGCGGGCGCCCGACGATCGTGCCGAACTGGATAGTGATCATCGAAGGAACTTCCCTCGAGGCAGTCGACAGCGCCTGCGATGCGCAGCTTTCAGAACAAGCGCTGCATCAGCACGGCTGCGCGGGCGCCGTCGAACGGGACACTTACAGCCTGCAGCTCGTGCGCCCGAAAGCTTAATCGCTATTCCGCTTTCACCCCGACCGCTTTTATCAGCTTGATGTTCTGCGCGATCTCGGTGCGAATGAGCGCCGCGAATTGTTCCGGCGTGCTGGTGTGCGGCTCGAAACCCAGCTTATTGAGCGATTCCTTCATCTCGGGCGTGTTGATTGCCTTGGCGATCGTCGCGTTGAGCTGCGCGATGATGTCTTTCGGCACACCTGCCGGCGCGATCACGCCCCACCAGCCGACGCGATCGTAGCCGGGCATTCCCGACTCGTCGAGCGTGGGCAGCGACGGCATCGACGACGAGCGTTTCGCGCTGGTGACCGCAAGTGGCCTGAGCCGATCGGCTTTCAGCAGCGGCAGCGCCGTGTTGATGCTGGTGAAATTCAGGTCGACTTCGCCCGACGCGTTCGCGACGACGCTTTCCGCCGCACCCTTATAGGGCACGTGGAGCATAGCCACCTTGGCCATCGAATTGAAAAGCTCGTTCGCAAGATGCGCGGAGCTGCCGACACCGGCCGATCCATAACTGAGTTTGCCCGGCTTCGACCGTGCAAGGGCGACCAGCTCCTTGACGTTGCGTGCCGGCACTGACGGATGAACCACGAGCATATAGGGTCCGATGACCACCAACGATATTGTTGCGAAATCCCGCGTGAGATCGTACGGCAGCTTGGGACGCAGCACCGAATCGATAGGACCGGAAGCGGGAAGCAGCAGCAGCGTGTAGCCGTCTGCGGGCGAGGCAGCGACGCGTTCCGTTGCTATGGAGCCGCCCGCACCGGTGCGGTTTTCGACGACCACAGGCTGGGCGAGGTGCGCCGTCAATTTCTGCGCGACCATGCGCCCTGTCGCATCGGTCGCGCCGCCCGCGGCGAATCCTACGACCATGCGAATCGGCTTTGCTGGGTAACTTTGCGCCCACGAGTCAAAAGCCGGAAGGTTGGCGCACACGACGATCCCCGCCAACAGCTGAAATAGCCTTCTTTCTGATTTGCGCATGACTTCTCCCTGGAAAAACTCACGCTCCGAACGGTCCGTAGGATGGGTTGCGCGTAGCGCTACCCATCATGCATTCGTCGCGATGGGTAGCGGCCTTCACGGCCGCAACCCATCCTACGCGCTGTCTTTTATCATCGCACAAACGGGAAGGCGGTAGAATCCATGCATGAATTCGCCATGGAGAGACGCCACGGTGTGCGCGTCGCGCATTGCAGCCATGAATCTGTCGTGGCGTCTCTTCCCTCATCCCCAACCCTTCTCCCAGGGGGAGAAGGGAGCGTCGTGCTCCCCGCCCGAGCGGGGAGGTTCATGGGGGGGGCGATGGCACTCGATAGCATAGCAACGCGCGAGCGCTTCGTCTGGGAAGCTTCGCGTGAAGTCCTGAACGCCACCACGCTCACCGCGTTTCTGCGCGAGCATCGCCTGCCGGACTACGCGGCGTTACTCGCCAAGGCCGACGCCGAACCGCAGTGGTTCTGGGACGCGCTGCTGCGTTTTTTCGACGTGCGTTTCTATCGCCCCTATACCCAGGTTCTCGATACCAGCGCCGGAATTCCGTGGGCGAACTGGTGCGTGGGCAGCGAGACGAACCTCGTTTTGAACTGCCTCGATCGATATCGCGGCACTCCGACCTGGCTGCGAACCGCGGTCGTATGGGAAGGAGAAAACGGCGAGCAGCGCCGCTGGAGCTACGCCGAACTCGACGCCGAGACCTCGCGGCTCGCCGGTGCCTTGCGCGCGCTCGGCTTGGGCCGCGGAGATGTCATAGCACTCTACATGCCGATGGTTCCCGAGATTGCGGCAGCCTACTTCGCAATCGCCAAGATCGGCGCAATAGTCATGCCGCTATTCTCAGGCTTCGGCCCCCAGCCGATTTTCGACCGGCTCGTCGACAGCGGCGCCCGAGCGGTCATCACGGTCGACAGCGGATGGCGGCGCGGCAAGCGTGTCGCGATGAAAGCGGTGCTCGACGATGCGGCATCACGCATACCCTCACTCAGAAATATCGTGGTGCTGAAGCACGGCGGGAGCGGCGCGCCGATGCAGCACGGCCGGGATGTGTGGTGGGCGGAGATTGTTCGCTCCCAGCCCGCCGAAGCGCCGACCGAAGTCATGCCCGCCGACGCGCCGGTGATGCTGATGTACACGTCGGGCACGACCGGCCGGGCGAAAGGCACGGTCCATACGCATTGCGGCGTGATCGGGAAGAACCTGCTCGACGTCGGGCTGTGCCTCGACCTCAAGGCCGGCGACCGCCTGATGTGGCTGAGCGATATCGGCTGGGTCGCCGGAACAAAAATCGTGGTGAGCGCGCCGCTGCTGGGCGCGACGCTGGTCCTCGCGGAAGGCGCGCCTGATTATCCCGACCCCGGACGGCAGTGGCGGCTGATCGAGACGCACGGTGTCACGCTGTGCGGCACGGTGCCGACCGCGGTGCGCCAGATGATGCGGCAGCCTCTCGAAGTCGTGCAGCGCCACGACCTCTCGTCGCTGCGCGCGACCGTGACTGCCGGCGAGCCGTGGAACGAAGATGCGTGGCTGTGGTTTTTCGAGCACGTCTGCGGCAGCCGCATTCCGATCCTCAACTATGGCGGCGGAACCGAATGCGGGGGCGCCATCCTGATCGGAACTTTCCACCGGCCGCTCAAACCCTGTGCGTTCGGCGGCCCCGTGCCGGCCTCAGGCGCGGATATCGTCGACGCTGAAGGCCACCCGTGTCCTCCGGGCCAGATGGGAGAACTGGTGCTGCGGTTGCCTTCGATCGGGCTGACGCGCTCGCTGTGGCGGGACCCGCAGCGCTATCTCGAAAATTACTGGCAGCAAATTCCGGGCGTGTGGGTGCAGGGTGACCTCGCGCGGCGCGACGCCGACGGCCTGTGGTACATGCTCGGACGTTCCGACGACACGATCAAGATCGCGGGCAAACGCACCGGTCCGGCGGAAATCGAGTCGGTGCTGCTGGAATCGGGACTTGTTGCGGAGGCCGCGGTGGTCGGGCTTCCCGATCCGATCACGGGATCGGCGTTGGCCTGCGTCTGCGTGCCGGCGGCAAACGCGGAAGACAGTGGACGCTTGCGCCGGGAAATTGCCGCGGTAGTGGCGACGCGTTTCGGCGCGCCGTTCCGGCCCAAACGCGTGTTACTGGTATCGGCTTTGCCCAAGACGCGCAACGAGAAGATCATGCGCCGGATCGTGCGGGCCGTATTGTCGGATACCGATTTGGGAGACTTGAGTTCGCTGGTCAATCCCGCTGCCATCGATGAACTGCGCGCGGTGGCGCAAGCCGAGCCGCCTACTCCGGCTTGATTCCAGCCTCCTTCACGACCCTTCCCCACTTCTCGCGCTCGCGCCTGATTTGCGCGCTGAATTCCTGCTAGAGCAAAGCGGCAGCAGGCCAGTCCGGTGCAGCGCCTCGTTAGGCCACACCCGCACCATGCCTTCCTACGCTGCCTTCAGTATGAAATCCACATGCACCGCTTCATACGGAAACTCTATGCCGTCCTCGGACCGTTTGAGTAAGCCCGCGTTGATCAGCGCGGTCACGTCGGAATGCACCGCACGCACGTCGCGGTTTACGCGCCGCGCCGCCTCGCGTATAGATACCACCCCCGCGCCGGTCAGAGCGCGCACCAGCGCCATGCGGTTGGGTGCCAGCACCTTCCAGAGCAGTTCCACGGTTGGGAAAGAGATATGCGCACCTTGCGGCTTGCCTTTGAAGGCCGCCAGGAACCGCCGCTTGGTTTCGTCCGTCGAGGACACCGAAATTGTCACTGTTTTCATCTCAGGTTCTCCAGTTCGACGAAGCGATCCTCGGCGAGGTTGCGGCGTTCGTCCAACAGCAGGGCTGTTTTCATGTTGCTCACGATAGCAACACCTGCATGCGTTGTCAACGCGAGCAACACGCGAGCAAAAAACGAGAAAATCATGCGCCGGGTCGTGCGAGCAGTGTTGTCCGGCACGGAACTGGGCGACTTGAGTTCCCTGGTCAATCCCGATGCAGTCGATGAGCTGCGTGCGGTGGCAGCGGCCAAGGCGCCTACTCCGCCTTAATTCCGGCTTCCTTCACGACCCCTCCCCACTTCTCGCGCTCGCGCATGATTTGCGCGCTGAACTCCTGCGGGGTGTTGCCGATTATCTCGGCGCCCAAATTGGCGATTCGCTGCTGAATCGCGGCGAGCTTCAATGCCGAGACGATTTCGCCATGCAACTTCGCGACGATGCCCCGCGGCGTGCCTGCCGGCGCCAGCACACCGTACCAGCCGCTGATCTCGAAACCCGCAAGGCCAAGCTCACCGAGCGTCGGCACGTCGGTGATCGTCGCAAGCCGTTTCGGCGCCGCAACCCCCAGCGCGCGAATCCGCTTCGATCGGATATGGGGCATGGAGGCAGCCGCGGTGTCGAATGCCATGGTGATATGTCCGGCCACGAGATCAGCCATGCCCGGGGCGCTGCCCTTGTACGGCACGTGCACGAGCCTGGTCTTCGTCATCTGCTGGAACATTTCTCCGGCGAGGTGCGAGGAACTGCCGATGCCAAAGGACGCGAAGGAGAGCTGGCTGGGGCGCGATTTCGCCAATTCCGCCAACTCAACGAGATTCTGCGCCGGCACCGATGGGTGCACCGACAGAATGAGAGGAGCGTGACTGATGATGCTGATCGCCTCGAAGCTCTTTTCGCTATACGGCAGCTTGGCGTAAATCAACGGGTTGGTCACGAAAGTACTGCTTGTCCCGATGAGCAGGGTATAGCCGTCCGGCGGCGCCTTGGCCACGATCTCGGTCGCGATGATGTTCGCGGCCCCGGGCCGATTGTCGATGATGAAATTCTGGCCGAGGCTTTTCGTGAGCTGCTGGGCAATGAGGCGGCCCATGATGTCGCCTCCGCCACCCGGAGAGGATGGATTGACAACCCGTACCGGGCGATTCGGATAGGCCTTGGCAGCGTCGGCGCTCTGCGCGACAACCGGGCCACCGCCAAACAGCATTGCGATCAAGGCCGCCGCGGCAACGTAATACGATCCGGTATGCATGGTGTGTTTTCCTGGCATGACTAAACACAGCGCCTTAATTTTCGCCGCATGTCACTCCCGAAGCACCAAGTAGAACGCCCAAGCTCAGGGGCGCGCCGCTTGCCGCTTGTCGCCGTGCAGCTAGCTGTTATACGGCGCTCAAAACGGAATGTCATCGTCAAATTGCGCCGCTGATGTGCGCTGCTTACTGTCGATCGCAAAGCGACGCTCGATGGATTCGACAAAGCGGACAAAGGCCGTTACATGGTTGAACATCAACAGGCTTTCGTCATAGTTAAGGATCGGGTTGTCATGGGCAAAGCTCTGGTCGTTTCGGACATGATTAAACGCTTCAAGAGTCGATATGCTCGACTTCATAATCCGCTCCGTCATCTCCGACTCAATGTAGCCTTTTTCTTTCAATCTCTTTATGTACTCCCCAACAAGGCTATGGAGCGGTTTGTCTCTATTGTGAACGATGCCATGCTTATCGCATATGACTCTCATGTACTTGGCGATAAACGTGTGTAGTCGGTCCAAGCCGGTCTCAGGCTGATTCTTCTCGATCGCTTCCCTTACTGATTTGGCAAGACTCTCGAAATCGCGCTCAACGGTATTTGGATTGATTGCTTCAATTTCTGGAACTGGCTGACTCTGAAGCAGCCGTTCGGCAATGCGGCGGCACGATTCAAACAGCTCTTGGCTCTCAGGCTTTACTCCGGGCTCGGACGCGTATGCAACCAGATCGGCGAGAAGCTTGCCCACAACATAGTTCGGTTCGGCGGCCCAGAAACCCCGCAGACAGTTAGCTTTCGACCCGCTGTCTATAATGTACTTCTGCTCGAAGATGCTCTTCCCGACGCTATCCAGCACAAACTCGTCAAATGTGCGGTTGGAGAAGTCCAGGACATACCCGCTTCTCATTCCAAAAAGCTTCTCGAGCTTTCTCTTCTCTAAGTTGGTCAGATCAGCCATTTGTCGAGGTGCCGACTAGCGATAACGTCCGCAGTCACCGGCGCGCGGCCCGTTGGCCGCGCGTTCGGGTGGACTGCGCGGTTAGAGGTCGCGCAGAATGGTGCTGTGCATAGGCGTCCAGTAACCGACGGATCATGCGCTGATACTGGGTACCGTGCCTCTCGGCTTCGCGTTTGAAGAACTCGACGCTGCGTTTAGAAAGGGCGATGGTGATCTTTACCCCCTCGTCGCGCAGTATCAGGTCCTCAGGCTTGGGAAGAAAGTCAGGAACGACCTTCAGTTTTCCCAAGGGCTCGTTCGTGTATCTGATTTTCGCGCTCATAAATTCGTTTGCCCTTTCGCCAGTAGCCAGCTCCAAGTATCCGGATCACGTCATCACGGTATGTGAAGCGGACCGTCATGACACCTTCACCTACCACCCCAAAGCAGTAGTGTCGCTTTTCCACCGAGCTGTGCGACTGGTCTTCGGCGATGACGCGCTTCGGGTCGGTGAAGGCGATTTGAGCCTCCGTGAAGCCAACGCCATGTTTGCTTTGATTCTGTTCGTCCTTCTTCGGGTCCCAGTCAAACTTCGCGGTAGCCATTACGCAATGCTACCCCTTTTCCGACCAGGTCACCATACCTGGGTATGGCTACCGATATGGAGACCTCTAACGTCCCGAATGAGCCGCCTGCAAAGAGCATCGCTCTTTGCTGGTCGGGCACGCAATGCGTGCGAACTCGATTCGATGGTTAGGTTTCATTGCTTGCTTCCCAACACCGCCTCCAGGTTTCCAGTTCCCGCACGCCATGCGGTGACTAGGCTCTTGCCCTTATCTGTAAGGCTAACCTCAAACGAAGGCATGGACCCACCCCAAGCATTTGCGCCAGAGTAGCGTTTAGAAATCTCAATCAACCCAGAGGCTATCAATCCCGATAGCGCCGGCAAACCGTCCCCGGTGAAGCGAAATGGAGGGGGAATCTTCGTCGCGTCGGCCGCCGTGGCGAGGCGCTGCTCTTCGGCCGAAAGTATAAGTAGCAAATCGGCGGTGGCGTGGTTGGTACTGTTTAGAGCTAAGAGAATACTCTTCCAGGTACGAATTGCTTGCTCAGGGATGTGATGCTGGGTGTGTAGCGAGTGACAATTTGGACAGAGCGCCAGCAAATTGTTCGGATCGTTATCGCCACCATCCTTCACCCAAACAATGTGATGTAGTTCCAGCGTAAGGATATGTCGACAGGTCGGGTTCGCGCATTTGTAGCCCGCCTCAAGAAGGACGAGTTGCCGCGTGTGAACTGGGATTGATATCCGACTCATCGTTCGTTTTGAAACCTAACTTGAATTCGTTGACAGAAATTAGTTGCCAAAACTTATGTGCCAGATATTCGTTGACACAAGGTCTATTAACGCCGGCTATTACTTAAGTCATACCACGCAATCGATGGTCTTTCGGATACGTTACGCCTCTTGTAAGTGTGGCGCAATTCGCCGCCCCGCATGATTTCGATGTTGACCATGACGGCGCGCTTGCTGCGAAGCACGCTGGAGAGCATGGCCACGCCCTGCTCGGTGAAGGCGTAAGGGCGGTAACGCCGGCCGCCGCGGCCCTGGCCCGCGTTTGAGGTCACAATTTGTGACCTCAAACTTGAGGTATCAGATTGAAGTCTCATCTCGGCAGGCGGCTTCATCTTCAAGGTCACAATTCGTGATCTTAAACGCGCGGACTCCTCCGCGGTAAGCTGAAACATGAAATCCTCAGGAAAGCGATCGAGGTTGCGCTTGATGGCCTGATTGAGGACTTTCGCGTCTACCTTTCGTGCTCGAGATCGTCTGGAGCAATCGTTCGGCTATTTCGGCGGGATGATCGGCAGCAGCAGATAGGTCTGGCGGTCCGGTCCCATATGGAGCGTCACGTCGCCGCCGAATACGGCGGCCGGCCGGTCGCGCGGGTCGTTGTGACGGAAAGGCCCGACGCCGGTGAACACCGCATTCAGATTGCCGAGGCCCTTGACCGTGCCGCCGGGCCATTCGTAATCGCGGCCACGCACCGTGAGGCCGATGCGATGGCCCGCGGGCACCACCACGCAGGTCGGCCACACTTCGATGTCGAGTTCGTAAATTTCGTTCGGCGTGAGTTTCTGGATTTCGTCGTGGGTGTGATAAGGCCGGTACGGCAGCGATAACGCCTTGTCGAGCTTGCGATGCGAGGCGCGCAGCCAGCCTTGCGCAACCGGCGTGTGCGGATCGAGCGCGCCCATGAAGGTGACCTCCTTCAGGTCCGGCGCAAACACCCGCACCACCAGGAACAGATCGGCATCTTCGGTCGCTGACGAGACCCACAGCTTGGCGGCGATCGGGCCCGTGATTTCGGTTTCCTTCGCGAGCGGCGGCGTGAGGAACGTCACTCCCTCCGAGAAGCCGCCATAGGTGATGCTGCCTGTCTGCTTCTGCGCTTCAGTTGCAAGGGTATGCCCAGGATGCAGATAAAATTTCGTCCATTGCGTGCGCTTGAGCGGCCATTCGTTTTCTTGCCGCGCGACGAATTTCTCTCCCGGATGGCGCACCAGCAGCGCGACCCTGGATTGCTTCGACCACCCCGTGTCCTCGCCTTTCAGGAAATGGCCGAAGAATCGCTTCTGAATCCTCACGCCGTAATCGGTATAAAACTCGGTCCAGTGCTCGATGCCGTGCACCTCGAGCCACTTCTCTTTCGAAGCGGCGCGCAGGTAGCCTTCGAAGTTGCCGCGCGGATGCAGGCCCTGCCCGCCCCAGTTGGCCGATGAGAGCAGCGGGACATTCACTTTGGACCAGTCGGGCATGCGCGAAGTCCAGTACTCGTCGCTCGCCAGCGGATTGGCGTAACAATCCGCGGCGAAATCGCGCCGCAAAGCTCCGAGTTCTTCCTCGCTCAGCGTCGCGGGTCCGGATACCCAGTCACCGTTCATGCGGCTGCGATAGCCATTTTTTCCCTTGCCGTTCTGCACCTTGGTGACCTGCCCCGGAAACCAGGTATCGGCGAACGTGCAGTAGATGCCGCCGTGATGGCTGAGATCGCGATAATAATCCGCCGCGCCTTCCCAGATGCAGATCGCCGCCAGGTGCGGCGGCTGCAGCGCCGCCGTTTGCCACTGGTTCATCGCGTAATAGGAAATGCCGTTGAGTCCGATCTTGCCGTTCGACCAAGGCTGCTGCGCTGCCCACTCGACGCAATAATGGAAATCCTGAGCCTCGCGCAGCGACCAAAGATCGAGCAGCCCGGGCGAGCGGCCGGCGCCGCGCGAGTCGACGCGCACGACGGCGTATCCGTCCGGCACCCACTTCTCCGGATCGACCACTTCCCAGTTCTGGTACTTGTTGGTGGAACCCGTGGGAACGTCCGGGTGGTCTTCGCACATCCGTTGCCACTGGTCGCCGTAGAGGTCCTCGAAATGCAGCCACTTGCCGTAAGGGCCGTAGGTCAGAATGACCGGATACCTGCCGTCGGCCACCGGCCGGTAGACGTCGGCGCGCAGGATGACGCCGTCCTCCATCTCGACCGGCACGTCCCAGTCGATTCGCATGCCGTCGCGAATTTCGCTGATCTCACGGTAATCCATGCCGCTGCTCCTTCTAAAACGCAAACATGTTTCAGGCTTTTGATGGGTATCGTTCCTGTCGTCCTCAACCCATCCTACCGGTCTGGGATTCCTTTGCGTCCTTCGCGTCCTTTGCGGTTCAATCTTTTTAGCTCACCTTGACCGGCTGGCCCGTCTTCACCGACTTCACGATCGCCTCGAAGACAGCCACGCCGTGAACGATCTGCTCGGCGGAAATCGGGAACGGCGCATCGCCGCGAATTGCCGCGGCAAACGCCTCCAATCCCGCTTTCAGAGGATTGGATCCCTTATGCTCGATGATCTCCGGCTGCGCAGGCGGGGGATGCCCCGGCTTGTCGGGCGCGGGGCTGAAGCGAAACGCGCCCAAATTCCTGTCGGTCTCTGCCAGACCGCGCGTGCCGTAGATCGCGACGCGATAATTAGGGGCGCTCGCAATCGAGCAGTTGAAACTCGATGTCACGCCGTTCTTGTGGATGAGCGTGACGGTAGTCGTGTCGTCGACGAGCGGGGCTGCCCGCCGCGTGTTGACGCAATAGACCTGCGCGATTTCGCCGCACAGGTCGATAAAGCCATCGACGAGATGCACGCCGATTCCCGTCATCGCACCGACCGGGGTCTCATCCGGGTTCGTGCGCCACGACTCCTTCGGCATGAAAAGTCCGCCTGGCGCCGTCCCCTCGGCCACGCCAAAACAGATCGTCCCGAGACGGCCGTCCCGGACCCGGGCGCGGATTTCCCCGATGGCAGGCTCGAAGCGGCGCTGATAGTCGATGCCGAGCACGACGCCGGCCTTCTTGACCGCATCGAGGGCGGACCTCGCGCTGGCCACAGTCAACGTGAACGGCTTTTCCACGTAGATGTGCTTGCCCGCCTGCGCCGCGCGCTTCACGTGCTCCTCGTGCTGGCTGTGGGGCGTGGTGTAGACGATCGCGTCGATCGCAGGATCCCTGAGGATGGCGTCGAGATCGTCGCGCAACTCGATTTTCCTGTCGCGGCAAAAATCCTCCGCCTTGGAGCGCGTGCGCGATGTTTTCTCCTTCACGGTTGATATTAAATAAACGGCTCGTGAAGCTCGTCCGTTATTGCCGCTAGAATACCATTAACACCGACGATAAAATCTCACGCACGTGCATGATGCCGGCGTCCGCGCCGGCCGCCATGCTCTGCTGGAGCCGGTGAAAAGCTCAACCTTCCGAAAGGGTTCCATATGCTGCTCGACGCGTTAACAGGAAGTTGCCTTTGTGGGTCGGTGAGATTCGAAATAAAACCACCCTTGTCGGGATTTCGATATTGCCACTGTGGACGATGTCAAAAAGCGAGCGGCAGCGCGCATGCTGCCAACATTTTTCTCCCGCAAAGCCAGATGAAATGGCTGGCCGGGGAGACGCTGATCACCCGGTTCAACCTGCCGGGTGCAAAGCGTTTTGCGGTCTGGTTTTGCAGCCGTTGCGGCACGCGCGTTCCGCACAAAACCCGCGAAGGGGACGATTACCTCGTGCCGGCAGGCGTACTGGACCAGGATCCTGCCATGCGTCCGGAGAACAGCATTTTCTGGGATTCCAGATCTCCCTGGTACGTTGAACCCCGCGAAATTCCGAGATTCAGCGAATACTCCTAACCTCGCTACGCCAGCGCATCCCAGTATTGGACGATGCGCCTGCGCAGCGCGGCGTCCGGCAGCGCTCCGCGGCCCGCCTGCAGGTTGTCGAGCATGTACTCCGGCTTATCGGTACCTGGAATGACCGCGGTCACCGCCGGATGCGAGAGGATGAACTTCAGAAAGAACTGCGCCCAGGTGCGCGCGCCGAATTCGGCCGCGAAATCGGGCAGCGGCCTGCCGCCGGCTTT
>JACPTJ010000269.1 GCA_016192835.1 Betaproteobacteria bacterium | reverse complement strand
GGCGATGGAAGTTCAGGTATGGCGTAAGCAGCTCAACGGTGAAAGCGTTGACCGCCTGCGCGTGGTGACTGGGGATGTGCTCGTAGCCCAAATGTTTGCGCACCACGGAGGCATTCTTGCTCTCGACAAGGGCATTGTCGTTACTGTGGTGGGAGCGCGATTTGGTGAATTCGATGTGCAGCTTGTTGAGCATTTTTGCCACCAGACGATTGATGTATTCCGACCCATTATCGGAGTGAAAGCCCCGGATGACGAAGGGGAAGAACTCGAGCAACGAGCTCAGCAAGGGCAGCAGGAATAGCTCGCTAATGTGCGCGACGGCACCGACGAATTCATACTGCGTAATCTCATCAACCGCGTTGATGAGATAGACGCCCTTGACCCCATTGAAATCCCCTTGGTGCACGGAGTCCACGCGCAGGTAACCGGGCCGGCCATCGGGGTTGGGCTTGCGCCGCTCCCCGATCGGTATGGCCGTGGAGCGGGTGTGCTGCAGGATCGGGCCGTTGAGGCGTCGATAGCCGTTGGAGCGGCGCAGGTTGTAGAGGTGCGACACGGAGATACCGGCGAGGGTCTCGTAGTGCGGCTGCTTGTACACCCTGAAGGCGCGCTCGGCAAGCTTCTTGGTGGCGGGTCCGGAGAGCGTGCCGTGCAGGCTATCGAGTTGCGCGAGTAGCCGCAGTTCGATGGCGCCGTAGCGCTTGGCAAAGGGTGCGGCAGGCGGCCCACGCCGGTCGCTCAGGCCACCACGGCGGCGCCACTGCGCGATCAGGCGCGTGACCTGTGCGCGGGAGTAACCGGTGACTTTGCACAGGAAGCGTACGATGAGCCCACGCTCGGCGCGGCGCAATCGCTCGTAGGCAAACTGCCTCAGGCTCCGCACGACCCACTGGTAGCGATCCTGGTGCGCCTGGGTGGTAAAAGGCACGGCGTCGGTGCCGGCCATGAATGAGCGTACCTGTTCCAGGCTGCTCAACAACTGTGTCTTTAGGTTCACGATCATCCTCCAAGGATGACCTAAATCGCGAACCGTCCAGGCTCATTTGTCGTTGGAAACCGATGTCTCCTCCAGGCTCATCTGTCATTGGAAGAGGCTCCAAGCAGACGAGACGAGGTAAATTTGCGACCATGGGCTGCACCAGCAGCCCTGAGAGGACCTTTCCTTCCCCGGGTTGCCCCGGTGATTTCATCAGAAGGAGTAAGCCGATGCGTATAGATGACGTTCGGTCGAATATGTCACCCTTGCGTCGGCGAAACACCGCTCGCTGTCATAGTGATTCCGCCACGAATCATTCGTCTGAGTTCGGGACATCACCGGCATTAGGGAGAATGAGGATGTGGAAAAGGCCGCTTTGCGCAGCGATCCTGGCATCCGCCAGCTTCGGCGTCTGCGCAGCCAGCGGGGATGCCGGCTCTTATCCGAACAAGACGATCCGGATCATCAATGGATTCGCGCCCGGCGGCAGTACGGACTACGTCTGGCGCGTAATCGGGGCCAAGATAACGGAACGCTACGGCCAGACCGTGCTGATAGACAGCCGTCCCGGTGCTGGGGGAACCGTGGGCGCCGCAATGACGGCTCGTGCCACTCCGGACGGTTACACGCTGCACCTCATGATCAGCACGATATTGGCGTCGAGCCCCAGCCTCTATACCAACCCGGGCTACGATCTGATGAAGGATTTCGCGTATGTCGGGGTGGTGGCGACCGGCACGCTGATGTTGGTTGCCCATCCTTCCGTTCCGGCCAAGTCTGTTTCGGAGCTCCTGGCGTTTGCCCGTTCGAAAACGGTTCGCTATGGATCTTCGGGTGTGGGAACCAATCTGCACCTCGCCATGGAACAGCTGCGGAGCCGCACCGGGATGGACCTTCTGCATATTCCTTACAAAGGGGGTGCGCCCACAGTGGCCGCGCTGGCGGGAGGAGAAGTGGACATCGTATTCGCAAGCTTCACGACGTCGATGCCCTTGATCAAGGCGAACAAATTGAATGCGCTGGCTGTCGGGAGCGCCAAGCGGAACAGCGCGATGCCGGAAGTGCCCACCGTGGCGGAATCCGGTTACCCGGGGTTTGACGTAACCGACGCGTTTGGGCTTCTTGCTCCCGCTCGAACACCGGCCGCCGTCGTCAAGCTGCTCAATACCGAGTTACGGAATATCGTGCAGATGGAGGACGTGCGAGCGAAACTGGCGACGCAAGGGCTCGATCCAGCGGCAATGACGCCGGAGGAATTCAAAGCCTTCATGGCGTCGGAAATAGTGCGCTGGGCGCGCGTCATCAAGGACGCGAATATTTCACCCAATTAGCGGATTCCGATGCACCGAACACCGCTCCCTGCATCAGTGCAGCGTTACACCCGGCACAGAACGCCGGCGACGCGCGCATTGGTTTTTCCCATTTCTTTTTGAGGAGTTATAACGATGGCTAGCGATTTACGTGAGCGTCTTTTGACGTTGCCGACGTCAACGATCTACGAGACCCAGAACCAACTCGGCGACATGGACCCCATCATCAAACCGGTCGTCAGGGGCCACCGTTTGGCCGGACGAGCGTTCACGGTCAAGTGTTTCATCGGCGATTACACGGCGGTCGTGCGCGCGGTCGACGCCGCGAACCCTGGAGAGGTCCTCGTCATCGACGGTGGCGGCTCGTTACACGGTACGATCATGGGCGGCACGACGTCGCGCGCGGCGAAGAAGCGGGGTCTCGCCGGAATGGTCACCAACGCCGCAACGCGCGACGTCGACGAGATCGCGGAGCTCGGATTTCCCGTCTTTGCGGCGGGCGTCTCGGTGCGCGGCGTCCAGACGACGCATCCTGGCTGGCTTCAGATACCGATCGCGGTCGGCGGCGTCCCCGTGCATCCGGGCGATTGGATCGTCGGCGACAGCGACGGCGTGGTCGTAGTTCCCGCGGAAGGAGCGGAGGAACTCTTCGAGCGCGCGTTCAAACGCAAAGCGGAAGCGGAACGCGAGCGTGACGATCGGATCGCGCGGGGCGAGAGCCTTTCGTCGATTAAAGGTTTACCCCCCGAACTGATGGGCGTGGCCGGCAACAAGAGATAACCCAGTATTACCGGTCGCGAAGGCTATTCATTGACACATTGTCGGGCCGAGCGTAGTGCTTAAGGTAGCTCGATGAACAATGCGAATTTGGGGACGGCGGACGCCGAAACTTTCCACGTTCAGTTGGTCGGGATATGCAAAATCTTTGACGACGCTGCGAAGGGAATAAAGACGGTGGCCTTAAGCAATGTAAATATCGAGATCCGTAAACGGGAGGCCGTTTGTCTGCTTGGCCCGAGTGGCTGTGGTAAGTCGACTATCCTCAATATCATTGCTGGCTTCATTGCGCCGGATAGCGGCAAGGCGCTCTTGAAAAATCAAAGCATCAAGGCGCCCGGCTCGGATCGTGGCGTCGTTTTCCAGGAGCATCATCTGTTTAACTGGCTGACGGTTGAAGAAAACATCGGGTTCGGCCTGAAACTCAAAAGCAACAGTAAGGAAGATTACGCGCCGTTGGTTAAGAATTACATCGATTTGATCGGCTTGCGAGGTTACGGAAAGCATTTTCCGCGCGAGCTTTCGGGTGGGATGAAACAGCGGGTATCGATAGCGCGGACGCTCATCAATGAGCCGGAGGTCTTATTGATGGACGAACCTTTCGCGTCTTTGGATGCGCAGACCAGACTGATCATGCAGGAATGGCTTTTGAAGATCTGGGAAGAACACAAGATGACCATGCTTTTCATAACGCACGACATCGATGAGGCAATCCTGGTCGCCGATCGCCTTTATATTATGGGCGTCAAGCCCGGCCGAGTAATCGAGGAAATGAAGGTGCCGCTGCCCAGGCCCCGCGCGCGAGAGCTTCTGACCGATCCGGTCTTCAGCGAGATAAAGCGACGCGTGATCGAACTGATATCGGGGGAGAGCCGCAAAGCGTTCGAGCTCAACTCCTGATCGCTCCGATCCGTACTACCAGCGAAGCTTACAGAGGAAATATATGAAAGCCAAAGCAGACATCCTGATTCGTAATGCCACGATACTTACCGTGGACGCCGAAAGAAGAATCATCCAGGACGGCGCCGTCGCGATCGTGAAGGACCGAATCAAAGACATCGGCAAGAGCAGCAATCTCGTCGAAAAATATGATGCAGCGAAAGTGATCTCCGGAAAAAACAAGCTCGTCATGCCCGGTTTGGTCAATGCGCACCTTCATTTTTTCCATCATATGCACAAAGGATTGGCGCCCGAAACCCTCGGCGGCATGCCGTGGGCAAATTGGCACAACAAGCACATTGCTCCGAACCTGACGACTGAGGACGAGATCAGCGGCGGTCTCGCCGTTCTGCTGGAAACATTGAAAAGTGGAACGACGACAGTTCTGGAAGCGGGTTCCTATTTCCCCGAAGAAGTCATGGAGGCCGTCGGCCAGATCGGAATGCGGGCCATCGTCGGCCGGCGCGTTTTCGATCAGGTGATATTGGGACACGCAACCATGGCACAAACGACGGCAGAGTGTCTGCGATTGAATGAAATCCTTTTGCAGAAATACAAACATGGTCTCGACGACGGAAGAACTACGCCGCACGTCAACCTGCTCGGAATGGGACGATGCACCGACGAGCTGCTCATCGAGTCCAAGAAGATGGCCGACGCATACGGAGTGGTTCTAAATCTGCACCAGGCCGCCACGATCGACGAAGTGCTGAGCTACCGCGCGAGGACCGGCAAACGGCCCGTAGAGCATTTGGACCATCTGGGTATTCTGGACAAAAACGTGGTGCTTGTTCATGTGATACACGTCAACGATCGCGAAATCCAGATGATGCGGGAGCATCAAGTCAATGTCGTGCACTGCCCTTCTACCGCTTTGAAACTCGTCTATGGACTGTCGGCATTTGGGCGCTTTCCGGAAATGTTAAGCGCCGGTGTGAATGTTTCTTTGGGGACCGACGCTTCCGATTGCGCAAATTACCAGGACATGATCCGCCTCATGTATCTGGCGGGCGTATTGTTTAAGGATTATCGGTTCGACGCGGAGGTAATGGGCGCGGAAACGGCCGTGGAAATGGCGACGATAAATGGCGCGCGCGCATTGGGTTTGGAGAAGGAGATTGGCTCGCTCGAGAAAGGTAAGAAGGCCGATATCATCGTCATCGACATGAGCGAGCCCGAATGGATTCCCTTGTACAACCCTGTGCAGAATCTCGTCTATTCAGCGAGCGGCAGCAGCGTTAAGAGCGTAATTATCGACGGCAGGATCATCATGGAAGATCGCGAAGTGAAAACAATCGATGAAAAAGACGTGCTGACCAAATGCCAAGATCTTGCGCAAGGCGTTCTCGCGCGAAGCGGCGTCAATCCCATGCATACGAAGTGGAAAGTCGTTTGACGCAACATCTTGACCCTACGATTCGTTCACCAGAGGAGGCGACAAATGAAAAGACTTTATTCGCTCTATCTACTCATGGCCGTGTTTATTGCGGTGGCTCTCTGCTCCGCGGAAGACTCTTATGCACAGCCTCAGCGCAAGGTGCCCATCCGTTTGGGGGTCGATGTGAGCACCATGGGGCTTGCGTTCTGGGTCGCAGATAGCGAAGGCATTTTCGACAAGTACGGTTTGCAGGCGATCACGAAAACGCATGACATCGGATTCATGGGTCTTCTGGCCATTGGCGCAGGCGAAGGAGACACGTCGATCCAATCGGAGTCTCCGACGGTCGTGAATATCGCCAAAGGCATCGATGCAATCATTGTCGCAACCATCGCTCGCGGGCCGCAAACGTACAAGGCGATCGCCAAGAAAGAGATCAAGGGCCCGCGCGATCTTATCGGCAAAACAATAGGCATTACAGTCGGGGCGGGCGGCGAATACTTCCTCAATCAATATCTGAAGAAGCATGCAATCGACGTCAGACAGGTGACGATCCAGGACGCCGCGCCTCCGGAATTGAGCGTGATGCTCTATAAAGGCGAGCTCGATGCGGTTTTTGTGTGGGAGCCTTTCGGTCGCAAGATCATGGGACTCGATAAGGCGGCGGACAGGCTCGCGGTTTTTACGTCCGGGAAAGACTATTACAACGCGACGTTTTTCCTGACCGTCGGGCGCAGGTTCGCTGAACAGAATCCCGAAGCGGTGAAGAACCTGCTGCGTGCGCTCGCCGAAGCAAATCGGTTCATTGCCCAGAACAAGGAAAAATGCATCCGCATCACGAAGTACATTTTGCGTACGAGCCAGGAAGAGGCCGCCGCGGCTGTTGAAGACTACGTGAGCGTCCCTCCGATCCTCGAAAAAGATGCGCTTCCCGCTCTGATGAACATCTCGGCCTGGCTCAAGGAAAAAGGCAGGATCAAAAGCATCCCCGACTGGAAGACGATCGTCCAACCGCGCTATCTGAGAGAAGTGGACCCCAGCAAAGTGCAGCTGTGAGCCGCCCGCAGCAACCGGCGCCAAGGGAGTGGGCCCACCATGCCCGCATCCCTTGGACGCGCATGCCAGGAGAAAGGTTATGACGATTAAAGGAATGGCGCAGAAGCCTCCCGTTATTTACGCGTTTTCTTTTTCTCTGTTTCTGCTGGCGTGGTGGTACGCATCGAGCAGGACGATCCCGGCTTTTCTTCCCTCACCCGTCGTAACGTTTCGCGCGCTTCTTGAACTGATCGATGCCAAAATTCTGTTCGGAGCGATCGGCATCAGCTTTCTGCGGATCGTATCCGGATGGCTCATAGGTGGTCTTGTCGGAATTCCGGTAGGACTGTTGATGGGCCGTGTCAGATTCATAAAGCATTTCGCCACGCCTTATATCGAATTCTTCCGATTCATTCCTCCGATCGCGTTCGTGTCTCTCTTCCTGATCTGGTTCGGATCCGGAGAAACATCGAAAATCATGCTCATCATTTATACGACGGTCTTCATCGTCGTATTGAATACGATGGCAGGCGCCATGACCGTGAACGAAGGCGTAATTCGCGCTGCACGCTGCCTGGGCGCGACCGAAAGTCAACTGCTTTTCAGAGTGATCATCCCTTCGACAGTTCCTTACATGATTACGGGAATGCGGATCGCGATGGGAAGTTCGTTCATGACGATTGTCGCGGCCGAAATGATCGCGGCCAATTCGGGCATTGGTTACATCATCTGGTCATCGCGAAACTACATGCTGACCGATCAGATTTTTGTTGCGATAGTCGCCTTGGGTCTGATGGGATTTATTTCTGACCGAGCGGTCAATTGGATTGCCAAACGCTTGCTTCGCAAATATCAGGATTCTTGAAACTCAAACGCGCTATTCGAAGCCCTCGAGGACTCTGCCGATTTTCGATGAGGCGACCTCGAGCCTCGACGCGGAGACGACCGAGCACTTCGCGCAAACCATCAATCAACTGCGCGGCAAGGTGGGGACGATATTCATCGCCCATCAATTACCCAAGGCGCTCGTTGTCGACGCTGTCGTGCAGCTCGGCTCCTGCGAATGAGGGTCGCCCCCCGATTTAACTGATTCGGCTCCAGCAGGTTTGGTTTTCGTAGCTCAAGATTGGTTTTTGTTGCACCGCCGCCTCACAGCAGCGCATTCAGTGTCAATCAGAACTTCGCGGATGCGCTCCGACGCAGCAGGTTGACGCCGACCAGCAGTGCCGGGATGCCGCACACGATAAAGCCGAGGCCGTAGCTGCCGGTGAGGCCGAGAAGAGCCGAATACACCAGCGGTCCGGCCAACGCGCCGACCTGGCCGAAGGAGAGCACGCCGCCGGTGACCGCGCCACGCATGCCCTCTGGCGCCGCGCGCGCGGTTTCGGCCAGGAGAATGCCGTGCCAGGATAGCGCCGTGGCGCTGAGCACGCCGGCGACCAAGCCGACCAGGAGCGTCGGCCAGCCGGCGCTGCAAAGACCGAGGAGCCCCACGCTTCCAGCCATGCCGAGGGCAAGCCCCGCCATAATCAGGCGCGGGGGGATATAGCCGCTGCCGAGCCAGCCCCAGACGATGCGGCCTGGCACCGCCACCGCCACCGCCGCCGAAAAGACGAAGCCGGCGGCCACCAGCGTGTAGCCGATGGTCGTCAGGTAGACGACGAAATACGCCGTGACGACGGCCTGCACGCCGTTGAAGGCGAGGCAGGCGAAGGACAAGGCGCGCAGGCCCGGCGTGCCCAGCACCGAGGTCAAGGTCACCCTGAAATCCGACAGCCGGAAGGTGCGCGTCGGCACCCGGTCGACGTCGAAGATCCTGCGCAGGGGCTGCAGCATCAGGACGAAGACGGCGCACGCCGCCGCGCCGAGCAGCATCGTGCCGCGCCAGCCCATCCATTCCGTCAGTTGCGGCCCCAGCGCCCCGCCCAGCAGCAGGCCGGCCGGCACTGCGGTCTGCTTGATGGAGAACACCAGAGGCAAGTAGCCCGGCGGCGAGCAGCGGCCGAGCAGATGCGAGCTGGCCGGTGTGGACACGGCGGCGCCACCCCCGCTGATGATCGCGGACAAGACGAGCATCAGCGGCGTTCCCAGCGTCGCCAACGCGATGCCGGCGGCCAGCATGACGAGGGCCACCTGGCTCATGCGCAAGGCGCCATGGCGCACGATGAAGCCGCCGCAACCGAGCTGCGCGAAGAAAGAAGCAAAGGCCGTCAGGCCGAAATAGATGCCGATCCAGGCCGGATCGATCCGCAGATCCGCGATGATCGCCGGCGCGATCACCGCGGGCAGCGCCCGGCCGAGCGCGACGAAGGTCTGCTGCAGGAACATCGCCCCGAGGGCAAGCAACAGATGGTTCACGAGGCGTGGGACTTCCTTGGTTTCCGCGCGGCACCCAGCCGCACGATCCCGGCATGGCGGCACTCTATCCCCCCGACCGGCGAACCGTCAACCACTCCACGTGAAAATTCACTCACGAAGCGCTGCGCCGGGGAGCGCGGCGTCGGGCTCTCGGGCAGGCAGAAGCAGCGCATTGCAATTGCGCGGGCTTTGCTCAAGCGCCCGAAGCTGCTGATTTTCGATGGGGCCACATCGGGCCTCGATGCGGAAACGACTGCGCACTTCGCGCAAACCATCAATCAACTGCGCGGCAAGGTGGGGACGATATTCATCGCCCATCAATTACCCAAGGCGCTCGTCGTCGACGCTGTCGTGCAGCTCGGCTCCGGGCAATGAGGGTTGCCCCCGACTTACCTGATTGGTAAGGTTAGGATAAACTGCCGTCCAAAGTCGGCTTGACTCAGGAATCACTCAATTGATCATCGACACCCACGCGCATGCGCTGGACGAAGCCTTTCTTGATGCCCTCTGCCGCAAACCGGCTTTCGGTCTTTCCGCGGAACGCCGCGCGGACGGACGGTTCTGGGTCAGGCGCGGCGATGGGCAACCGCATTCCCTTGATGAAAATCTGTGCGACGTTCCAAAACGGGTCGCAAGCCTCGCGCGACGCGGAGTCGATTTGCAACTCATCGGTCCGCCGCCCGGTTACGTCGCGTGGCCCGGCGGCGCGGCGGGCCTCGAGTATGCCCGCGTTCTGAACGAGCACGGCGCGCGGGTCGCATCCCAGGGACAGGGCCGGCTCGAGCTCATGGCGGCCCTGGCGCTCGCGGCGCCCGACAGGTGCGCCTACGAACTCGAGCGCGCAGTCGATCTCTACGGCGCGCGTTCCGCGCTGCTGCCGGCGACCGCGGGCGGACGACCCCTCGATGGTCCCGAGTTCGATGCGTTATTCACCGTCGCCGAGAAACTCGGACTGTTGCTGTTCATGCACCCGGTTTCCGCGGAGGCGCCCACGCGGTTTCCCCTTTATGGCGTGCAGGTCCTCGTGCAGTGGCCGTTCGAGACGACCCTTGCGGTGACCCGCATGATCTTCGAGGGCGTGTTCGACCGGCATCCGGGGCTGCAACTCCTGCTCGCGCACGGTGGCGGCAACCTCATCTTTCTAAAAGGCCGACTCAATTCGGCCTATGAAGCGACCGGCTGGGAAGCCGATCCGTACTACCGCAAGAACATCGCGAAGGCGCCGGGCGACTACTACCAGCAGATCTTCTTCGACACCTGCTCGCTGTCGCCCGAATCGGTCGACTTCACGATTCAAATCGCGGGCGCCGAGCGTGTTATGTTCGGCACCGACTATCCATTCGACATCGGCGACCCGGAAGCGAAGCGCGCGCTGCCCGCATTAAACCGCCTCGCCGAAAAGCCCCGGCAACAGATCTTCCGCGAAAATGCCGCCGCGGTTCTCGCGGCGGCACGCAAGCCCGGCATGACTCACGCAGCGTGAGCGGGAAATGAAAAAAGCGATCGTCTCCAGCCGCGCGGTCGCCGCGCCGATCGCAGGTTTTCCCGTCGCGACCCGGGCCGGGCATCTGCTCTTCGTTTCGGGGCGTGTCGGGCTCGATCGCGGCTCGGGCCTGCCGCTTTCCGGGTACCAGGAACTCGGGCGCAAGCCCGTCCCGGCGCTCGGCTTGCTTGCCCCCGACAGCTGGGAGGAGACATTCGTCGCGCAGGCTTCGCGCATCTACGAGGATATTGAGACGCTGCTCGCCGAGCAGGGCGCGAAGAAGACCGATCTGCTCTTCTACAGCATCTACAAGCGAGAGATGCGAAATTTCCCGGTGCTTGCCCGAACGCGGGCGGCGCTGTTCGAAGGTGGCGTCGCGCCTCCCAGCACGGCTTCGCAGGTGCCGGGACTTTTGTACCCCGGTGCGGTGGTCTGCTTCGATCCCGTCGCGATGGTTCCCGATCCGGCGCAAGGCATCGCCAAACAGGTCCTCAGCTCGAACCATGTGATCCAGGGACCGCTTTCGAACTACGAGCTCGCCGCGCGAGCAGGCGACTATACGTTCTACGCCGGAGTCGTTGGCGCGCATCCTGAAACCGGGCTTATCATCTATGGTGCGAACCAATTGACCGACGCGGACTGGCCGCGGCCGGCGGGCGCACTGGCCGGGCGGTTACTGCTTGAGCCTGTGTCCGCGCAGACGTACACGATCTACAAGCTGATGCGCAGCATGCTCGAAGAGCACGGCACTGGGCTCGCGAATCTGATGCGGGTCAACATCTACCTGCGCGATATGTCCGGGCTTCCGGAGATGGAACGAATCGCGGCGCACTTTTTCAAGGGGCGCGCGCCGGCCGGCACGGTCATCGGCGTGGAAAGCCTCGCGCGGCGCGATTTCTACATAGAAATCGAGGGCGTAACCTATGACCGCGGCGCGGTGCGACCGGCGCCGGCGGACGCCCGGGTCGCGTCGTGGGGACGCCATGTCAATGCGGTCCGCGGCGGCGACCTCGTGTTTGTGTCGGGCCTGTCGGGCTACGACGCCGTTTCCGGTCGAATGGTGTATCGATTGGCCGATCTGGATTCCGCGGCGGCGCAGGGCGTTGCGCAGGCCATCGCGGGCATCGTAGTGCAGACGCACGAGCAGCTCGCGGCGGCGGCGCAGACGCAAAGCATCCTCGACCAGTTAGAGATCGTGTTGAAGAGCCTCGATTCGGAGCTCCGTTCGCTGCTGAAAATCACCGTATATCTGCGCGATATGGCCGACTTCCCGTTCGTGCGCAAAGTCATGCTCGCATCCTTGGGCGATGATCCGCCGGCGATTACGGCGGTCGCCGTGCATGATCTCCCGCTCAAGGACGCGCGGCTTCAGGTTGAAGCGGTGGCGGTGTGAATGCGGGTGCCGCGGGTACGCGGTTCTTCGCCGGCCCCTTAGGCCGGCTCGGCGAGTTGCAGGCGTTCGCTTCGTCAGGCACGGACCTCGTATTCACGTGCGGGATGACGGGGCACGACGCGAATACAGGTCGCATCGTCCGCGACCTGAGCGAGTTGCCGGAAGCGCTGCGCAGGCATATTCCCGCGGGAATGGTCATCGCGGACATTCCGGAAGCGCGAATTCGGGCGCAGACGCTGGTCGCGCTCGACCACGCGCGGCGCGCGCTGGAGGAAGCGGGCTCCGCGCTTTCGCAACTCGTCACGCTGCGTCTGTTCCTGCGCGACATGCGGGATTCGACCGCCGCCGCCAGCACGGTAAAGGCCGTGCTGGGCGCCGGCGCTCCCGCGACTACCATCATCGAAGCGACCGGGCCGGGGGTTGATCCGGAACTCGACGTTGTGCTCGATGCGGTCGGCGCACGCAGCGGCGGGCGCTTTGCGCCGCGTCATGTCTGGGTGCCCGGCATGGAAAAGCTCACCGGCGGATTCCCGGCAGCGACGGTGTTTGGGCCCTATGTATTCACGACCCCGGTGTCGGGCGCCGACCCGAAGATGGGACGCATAGCCACGACGCGCGACGCGTTGAACGAAGATGAGCGCGCTTTTCTGGACGCCGATTACTTCGATTCGCGCCAGGAAGCGCTCGCCGTCGAGCAGGTTTTGATGTGGCGTAACGTCCGCCGGATTCTCGCCGCGACCGGTGTGCCGTTCGAGAACATCCTGCACCAGAACAACTGGCTCGCTGTCTCCATGCAACATTACGTGCCGGTGACCAGGGTTCGCGCGCGGCTATTCGGTCTCGGCGAAGCGCGTACTGCGGCGACCAGCCTGCCAGTCTCGGCGCTGCGCACGCCCGGGGCCGCATTCGAGTGCTCGGTCACCGGAATTGTCGCGGGCCATGAAAGCGCCGGCTTTCGCAAAGAGATCCGTATGGACAGCCACGGCGTCGGGCCTTACTATGTCGGCGCAGTCAAAGCAGGGCCCTGCGTGTTCGCCGCCGGCGAAGTCCCCGTGCGGGCGGCGGCCGGGAAAATCCCGGAACTCGTCGCACGGGCGGCCGATTTGCATGGCGACCTGCGGCATTTGAATTTCGGACGCATCCACGCCGAGTACCCGCTGATGGCGCAGGCGAATTGCGTATACGAGCTGATCGGCGAAGCGCTCGCGCGCTACGGCTGCACGATGAAGGACGTGCTGCACCAAACGGTCTACCTCGTGGAGCCGGCCCACTTCCCGGCACTCGAGCGCATGGCGACGCTGCACTATGGCGTGCGCCTGCCGCCGACCACGCTGGTTCCCATTCGGGGCGCATCGCCGTTTGCGGCAACGCTGCTGGAAATCGAGGTCACCGCGCACGCGGGCACCGGATAATACAGGAGACGGAACCATGAAGAAACGCAGGATAGTTCTTCCCGACATCGAGCAGTTCTACAGCGGCACATTGCACAAGGACATCCCGGAGTACAAGCCCATCCGCATCGCGCACGCAATCGTCACGAACGGGGGCAACACCCTGCGCATGTCCGGCTATCCCGCGATCGGGCCGAACGGCATCATCGGCAAGGGCGACATGCGTGTGCAAACCCTGCAAGCGCTTGATTACGTGAAACGCACCGTAGAAGCCGGCGGCGGCCGCTGGGACGACATCGTTCACATGACGTTCTACTTCACCGACCGCGAGAAATGGCATCGCGAGGCGATTCCGGCGCGCGTCGAGTTCTTCGCGAAGCACTCACCAAGCGGCGAATTGCCCTGTATCACGTCGATCGGGGTGGCGTCGCTGATGCACCCGGACATGCTGATCGAGGTCGAAGCGACGGCGGTCTGGGATTAGAATAATGCCACAACAGGAGGACGCCATGAGAAAGTTGGTGCGCAAGGCCGGCTGGATATTGTTCGTCGCATGCTTGTCACTCGCAACGGGAAGCCGCATGGTGATGGCGCAGCAGAAGGGAGCGGGCGATCCCGCCAAGGACTACCCCAACAAGCCGATCCGATGGATCATCGACTTCGGCGCCGGCGGGCTTTCCGATACGCTTGCGCGCATCGTAGGGCAGAAGCTCACCGAAGCCTGGAACCAGCCGATTATCAACGACGCCCGCCCCGGCGTGAATGGCACGATCGCGAACGATATTGGATCAAAAGCCCCCGCCGATGGCTATACGCTGGTGTTCGTTTCCACTCCGTTCTCGATCAATGTCAACGTCTACGCCAAGCTTCCGTACGATACGCGCAAGGACTTCGCGCCGATCACGCTGATTGCGATGTATCCCAATATCCTGGTGACCAGCCCCAACCTGCCGGTCAAGAACGTCGCCGAGCTGATCGCCTACTCGAAGAACAAGCCGGGTGGCCCGACGTGGGCGACTGTCGGCGCGGGCAGCTCACCGCATCTCGCCATCGAGCTTTTCCGCAGGCAGGCGGGCTTTGACGGCGTGCACGTGCCTTACAACTCCAGTCCGGTGGCGCTGACGGACGTATCCGGCGGCCGCATCGAGTTCATGTTCGTCAACATGCCGATCGCCATGACATTCATACGCGGCAACCGCGTGCGCGCCGTCGGTATCGCCTCCCCGGCGCGCAGCACCTTGATGCCCGACCTGCCGACCATCGCGGAATCGGGCCTCCCGGGCTTCCAGTCGGTCGGCTACGCCGGCGCGGTCGCGCCGGCGAAGGTGCCGCCGCAGATCATCAATAAGGTCAATGCGGAAATGGTGCGCGCGCTCAAGATGCATGACGTGCAGGAACGCATCAAGAACCTCGGCGGGGAACCACGCTGGAGCACGCCCGCGGAGTTCAAGCGCTTCCTCGATGACGAAATCGCGCGCTGGGCGCCCGTCGCGCGTGAAGCCGGCGTCAAGCTCGAGCGCTAGGAGCAGCGTATGACGAGCAATGTCACACCCCTCGGCGCACTGCGCATTCCGGGCACCGACATCCATTACGCCCCCGGCATGAAGGCCGGTAGTTGGATCTTTCTGACTGGCGTCGAAGCGGTCGACTATGGCATTGGCCTTCACCCCGCGGTAGCGGGCACGGCGGGGCTGCCGAATCACGGACTTCCCAGGCACAGGCGCGAGGGTGATTTCATTTGCGCCAGGTTCAAGGAACTGCTTGGACGAGCCGGTACGAGCTTCGCCAATACGGTTCGGCTCGACCAGTACTATCCGACATGGAAGGCGGTGGATCCCTACCATCTCGCGCGC